>CAMBWI010000001.1 GCA_945871445.1 Singulisphaera sp. GP187
ATTTCGTATCGGTATTCGCTGAGCTTGCGCTTGAAGGAAGGTATTGTTATGAAGCTGTATGTAGGAAATCTCCCGTTTAAGGCTACGCAGGAATCTTTGGCTGAGTTTTTTGGTCAGTTTGGTGCTGTCGCAGAAGTGTTCATCGCAACCGATCGTGAAACCGGTCGTTCGCGTGGATTCGCATTCGTCACGATGGCTGACGATGAATCTGCAAAAAAGGCAATCGAAGAATCAAATGGCAAGCCATTTGATGGTCGCAATCTCACTGTGAACGAAGCTCGTCCACCAGCAACTGGTGGCGGCGGCGGTCGTGGTGGATTCGGTGGCGGCGGCGGTCGCAGTGGCGGCGGCGGCGGCTACGGTGGTGGTGGCGGCGGTCGCAGTGGCGGCGGCGGCTACGGTGGTGGCGGTGGCGGTGGCGGCGGACGCGACCGTTATTGATTTGATTTGATTTGTAATTTTCAGCCGGTCTTCCGATTCGTCGGGAGACCGGCTGTCTTTTTGTGTTTGAAGATTTGTCGAGTGCGCTTGCCTCGAAGGATTGAATAGATCACTTCAAAGAAATCAGCGTGGGGTTTGCGATCGAGGTGGTCGAGGATTCTGATTGGGCTGCCTGTTCGAGCCACCGCTTTTCTTTCCACCATTCTCTCCACCGATCAAGTCGCGAGTTCGATCACTTGGTTGCATCGAACCAGTCTGAGTTGCGCCAGCTTTTCGCTGTCCTGGTGGCAGAAATCGCTGCCGATTCGCAAGTGCAACTTCCGATGAAACCTTCAGCAATTTCAGCGAAAGATCCTGCGCTTTGGCGATTTCGTCCTTGGTCAGTTTCGCACGCAATTGGTTTCTTTCATTCGCAGCTGTGTTATTGCCGGCACTGGCAGAAATATTCAGCCATGCATACGCGAGTGTTTGATCGAACGGAACTCCAGCACCGCGACGATGCAATTGTGCAAGAAAAAATTGCGCCCAATCGAGCCCTTGTTCTGAAGCATCAAGGTAATAGCCTGCTGCGATATTTTCATTCTGTGGAACGCCATCACCGCGTTCGAAAAGAACTCCGAGCTGAAACTTCGCGTGGGGCACGCCATTTTCCGCAGCAATTTGATACCACTTCGCCGCTTCCAGATCGCTTTCAGGAATGCCATTTCCGCTGTCATAGCGCAGCCCAATCGCAAAGCACGCATCTGGATATTTTTGATTTGCAGCAAGGAGATAGAGTCGACTTGCTTCAGAATTATCGGTTGGAATTCCTGTGCCAAATTCGTAAAGGCGCGCAAGTTCATATTGCGCAGCAGGGAGTCCAGAGAGAGAAGCTTTATCAAACCATGCAGCGGCCTCGCGCGCATTTGCTGAAACGCCGCCTTCACCACTGAGAAGAATTCGCCCGAGCATCAATTGCGCATCTGCATCGCCGCGCTCTGCCGCATTGAGAAAACAACGCGCAGCAGCTTGACCATCTTTGATGACTCCATCGCCTGCACTATGAAGCATCCCTAGAGAAATGTTTGCAGGAATAGATCCTTGAGCAGCAGCGAGTGAATACCAATGTGCGGCTTGAGTGGTATTTCGCTCAATTCCATCGCCATATTCTAACATTTGTGCTAAATGCAATTGAGCGATTGCAGATCCTGCTTGCGCTGCAATCTGAAACCACTTGGCTGCTTCAGCGGAATCGACTTCAACATCTATCCCATCTCGAAGCGTCGTTGCCAATGCTACTTGAGCAGGAATAAGTCCTTGTCCTGCAGCCATATTGAACCATTCCAATGACTCTTTGGGGTTTGCTTCAATCCCAATTCCCTGTTGTAGCCGAGCAGCAAACTGGTATGCAGAAATAGCATCACCTTTTTCAGCCGCTGAGCGAAACCAATTTGTGGCAGTGGTTTGATCAGTCACAGCAGTTTCTTGAGTGCTGTAGATAATTCCCAGCCATCTTCCAGCTTGCGAGTGACTCGAATTCGCAGCACTTTCAAGCCAAGGAATCGCAGCTATTGGATCTTTCTCCACCCCAATTCCGTCTGCGATGCGGATGCCGATTTCGAGTGCGGCGTTCGAATTTCCTGCCTTAGCTGCAATCAGAAACCAATGCGCAGCTTCGACCGGGTCCATCGCAACTCCTTCACCTTTATCCATCATAAATGCCAGTCGTAGCGCAGAAGAGGAATCATCCAATTCTGCCGATACTTTCAGCCATTTCGCGATAGCCACCGAATCAGGCAATACGCCTTTTTTGTTGGAGTCAAAGATGTTGACGAGTTTGAGCGCAGCTTCGAGATTTCCCCCCTTGGCCGCAATCTCGTATTGCCGAAGGGCTTCGACCATGTCTATCGGGACACCATCGCCTTTTTCATAGCGCTTGGCTTGAGCGAGAGATTCAGCAGGGGTGACTTTTGGATGATCAGAGCATCCAATGACTACGACCAGAAGAGTCGCAATCGCAGTCGGGCAAATCGAAAATGTCTGAAACGCGGTTCGCCTCATACCAAGAGTCTAACGCTTCGGGCTAGCCAAGTGCAATGAAGTCAGATATCGACTTGAATTCCAAGTTCGACCATACGACCTGGTGGAATCGAGAAATAAAGTGGATTGTTCGAACTGATTTGAGCGAGAGTGCAGAAAATGCGTTTTTGAAACCCTGGCATTGATGATCTCCCCCGTGGTGTAATGATCGTTCTGCCAAGGTAGTACGTCGTTGTTCCTTCGCTTGTCTCGAGCCCTTGTTCCCCGGCGATTCGAAGCATTCGCGGAACATCTGCGGATTGCAGAAAACCGTGTCGTGCGGAGAGAGACCAAAAATTGTCGCCTAAATCTGTCACCGTGACTTGATCTTCAGGATCAACAAAGGGGATGGAAGTTGCTTGCACAGACATCACAACTACCTGTTCGTGCAGCGCTTTATTGTGTTTGATGTGGTGAAGCAATGTCGGCGGTACACCGGTTGATTGCGGAGTTAAGAACACTGCAGTTCCTGGAACCCGAAGGATCGGATGCGTTTGCAAATTATTTAGCAAGTGGACAAAATCAAGAGTCTGCTTCGAATATTTCTCGATCATGATCTTGCGACCGCGAATCCAGGTGAGCATTAAAAAGATGATTGCCGATGCGATGAGCAATGTCAGCCAACCGCCTTTGGGAATCTTAAATGCGTTGGTGACGACAAAGATCAGATCGACGGTCAGAAAAATTCCCCAAAAAATTCCGCAGCGCACAATTCCCCAACCTTTGTTGCGATACATCAAAATTCCAAACAACATCGAGACGATGGCCATATCCATCGCAACCGCCAGTCCGTACGCATTTGAAAGATGTTCCGATGTTCGAAAGCTGATCACAATGAGGCTGACAGTAATCATCGCAATCACATTGAGTGCTGGAACATAAATCTGTGATCCATGTTCTGAAGTATGGACGACGCGTAGGCGCGGTAGAAGTCCCATCAGAATTGCTGCATTCGTCAACGAGAACATTCCAGTAATGATCGCTTGGCTTGCGATGATCGCAGCTGCCGTTGCAAGTAGCACCATTGGAATCAGTCCCCATTCTGGAACGAGCAGAAAGAAAGGATTCACGATGGCAGTGGGATCACGCATTAACAGGGCGCCTTGGCCGAGATAACTGAGTAAAAGCCCAGGTAGGACTACGAAATACCAACACCAGAGAATTGGTTTCCGCCCAAAGTGACCAAGATCTGCATAGAGCGCTTCGCCACCGCTGACGCAGAGCATTGCCGCTCCTAAAACCGCAATGGCAGACCAGAAGGAGTGTTGAAAAATTTCCAGAATATAAAAAGGATTGAGTGCTTCGAGCACTTGAGGAGTCTTGATAACGCTCAAAAACCCGAGTAATCCAATTGTAAAAAACCAGATAATCATGACTGGTCCGAAGAGCCGACCGATGTATGAACTACCTTTACGCTGGATGGCGAAGATGCCAATGAGCACAATTACTGATAAGACGACAATAACTTCTTCAGAAAAAAAGTTTTTTTCACGACTATGAATCGGAGTCAGTTCCTTTAACCCTTCAAGAGCCGAAAGGACAGACATTGCAGGAGTGATCAGTCCGTCAGCGTAAAGCAGTGCTGCGCCTGCGATACCAAGCACGAAGAGCGAAGTTGGCAATTTGAAGACCGAACCCTCTTTCGAGTTTGGCAGCAGAGAAAGCAGCGCAAAGATTCCGCCTTCACCGCGATTGTCTGCGCGAAGAATAAAAAAGGCATATTTGATACCAATGACAAAGATCAGCGTCCAGAAAAACACACTGATCAGCCCGAATACAATGGCGTTTGAGACTTCTCCCGCTTCTGGCTTGAGAAATCCAGCGCGAAATGCATAGAGCGGACTTGTTCCGATATCGCCAAAGACAATGCCAAGCGCAGCAAGCGTCAGTGCAGCCATTGCCGGGTGCTTGACGTGTGCGGTTTTCGAATCCGAGTCGTTGAGATCTTGAGATGCGGGAGTGGTCATACTGAATTCGTACTTCCTTGCGAAACGCATTTCGATGCGCAAGGACGAAACGGTGATTGTATGAGGGAATCTGTCAAGAATAAATGGAAGACCAAATTCTCTCATTGGCTCATAATGAATGCAAATTGATGCGATACTGTGAGTATGTCGCAGCAATGGGATGTCATCGTTGTTGGAATGGGCGCAATGGGATCTGCTGCGGTTTGGCATTTGGCGCGGCGGGGGAAGCGCGTGCTTGGCATCGAACAATTTTCGCGCGGGCACGACCGAGGAAGTTCCCACGGTGGATCTCGAATCATTCGCTTCGCGTATTTCGAGCATTCAGATTATGTGCCGTTGCTCCAAAGGTCGGATATGTTGTGGAAGGAAATCGAAAAGCGAAGCGGGGAGAAGCTTGTTCATCGTTGTGGCGTTCTGTATGGCGGAGTGCATTCGAGTGAAGTGATCGCTGGCGTAAAACATTCTTCGCAGTTGCATGGGATTCCTATCGAATCAATCAACCCTGCGCAGATCGGCAGTCGTTTCCCAGCGTTTGCAAAGTGTTCAGAACCGATTGAAGAATTTCTATTCGAGCCCAACGCAGGATTCGTGCGACCCGAACGCGCAATCTGTGCGATGCTTGATGATGCGCAGCGAAATGGAGCTGTTCTGCGCGAAGGACAAGCTGTCCAAGAGTGGCGAGAACGCGGTGAAGGCGTCGAAGTCACCGCTGGTGGCGTGACGCATCTTGCGCACGAGCTTCTCTTGTGCCCTGGTGCGTGGACGCAGGAGCTAGCTCAAGCGATCAATGTTCCGTTGGTGAACACGCGACAAGTGATCGGATGGATCACGCCGAGCGAACCCACGCGAGGAGATTCGCAAGTGATGCCAGCATTTTTCATTGAGCGCGAAAACAAAGTTCCAATGTATGGAGTGCCGATGGCGAGCGATCAAGGAAGTCCAAGTGGAATTAAGGTCGGATTTCACGGGGATGGCCAAGAATGTTTTGCAGATTCAATTGATCGAGTCGTGCGACGAGATGAAATGACTGCGATCGAAGCAGCATTTGCACGTGCAGCGCCTGGCGTTGCTGGCGCAGTGACTGCATCGTCCGTCTGTATGTACACCAATACGCCCGACGGTCACTTCATCATCGACCGAATTCCAGGATGTCAGCGAACAACAATCGCCTGCGGATTCTGCGGTCACGGTTTCAAGTTTGCGCCCGTTGTTGGGGAAATCCTTGCAGATTTGGCAGAGACGGGCGAGACAAAGTTGCCCGCAGATTTTTTACGGCTCAAGCGATTGATGCGTGATTGAGTGAGCCTTGCTTTCGATTTCTTATTGAATGCGTTGCGGATTCTGTTGTCGAGACTTTCCCGCGACAAACCAAACCACTGCGGAAATCCCCATAGCGATTGGGATCAACCCCATTGCAAATTCGATGTCCATTGTCGAGTCAGATATTTTCCCGACAAGCCAAGGGCTTGGCACATCGCCCAAGAGGTGAATGAGTAAGACGCTCATCCCGATAGCGAATGGTCGAAGCAGTGCCGAGACTGAATTGAGAATGACGGCATTCACGGGTCCTTGAGTTGCGAATGAGAATGCAGATGAAATCGTAAGTCCAAGGATAATGAGCCAATCATCCTGGCAATACAAAGCGATGATGGACGATGGCGCAGCAACGGCCATACAGATTCCGCAGAGTTTCAGGCAGGATGCAGAACCTCCGCCAAGTCGCTTCGCAACCGCACCGCCAGCAATTGTTCCGACGAACCCTGATACGACCAAGACAATTCCAAATGTGGTTGTCGATGATGCGACGCTCCAGCCGCGCGCAGATTGCAAGTAATACGGCATCCACACCGCAAGAGCTCCAAATGCAAATGTGAATGCGATGTAACCCGCAGTCGCTGTGACAAAATCTCTGGATTTCATCATGGTCTTGATGTTCGCGATGATGTTGCTTGTGCTGTGTGTGTGCAATGGCGAAGCAGTAATTTCGCTTGTCAATTCATCAAATTGTCCGCGCGGTGGATCTTTCAATTTCAAGCAGACGATCGCCAGCGCAATTCCTGGTGCTCCGCCAGCAAGAAAAACTTCACGCCATCCCCACGCATCTACTATCAATCCAGAGGCGATATAGCTGAGTGCGCTCCCAACAGGAATCGCTGCATAAAAAATGCTCAGGGCGAATGGACGGCGCACCGGTGAATAGTGATCAGCCAACATCGCGGGACCAACTGTGGTGTATGCCGCCTCACCAATGCCAACGATCGCACGCATAATGAATAATTGCGTGAGCGTGTTCACAAATCCACTTCCGATTGTGGCGAGGCTCCAGATCAGAATCCCCGCGGCGAGAATGAACGTGCGACTTGTTCGTCGAGCCATGATGCCAAAAATTGGAGAAGCAACCATATACACAAGCAGAAAAACGCTGGTCAGTAATCCGATGTCCGCATCATTCGCACCGAGTGCATCCTTTAAAGGAACGACGATGCCAGCGATCAAATATCGATCGAGATAATTCAACAAATTAATTGCAGTCAGAGTGACAAGCGCGATTCGCGCAGATCGGATCGATGCGTCCGCATGACTCTTTGCTTGTGTCATTGGAGATGGTGGTACCCCAATGTCCGCAATGGGGCAACTGCTTTGTTGCGTAAAACGAATTTCTCTGCGGCACTCCACCTGTAGTAGAAACGCAGGATCTGTTATTCCGATATAGAATTGAGAACTCTCTAGTTCATATCTGTTTTCTAAAGTTTTCAATCACCCAATTAGGAGATTTCAACATGCGTATCACATTTGCTTCATCGATTGTTCTTTTAGCTCTTTTTGCTGCTTGTTCTGGCGCTCCAAAGACTGCAGAGCAAAGGGAGAGTCTTTCGAAGGCTGTCCAAAACTCCATTCAACTCGTCAAGGCAAAGGATCCAACTTTGCAAACACTCTTTGATTCTGCTTATGGATATGCCGTGCTTCCATCTGTTGGGAAGGGCGGATTTCTAATTGGTGGCGCTGGTGGAGATGGAGAGATGTTTCAGGGCGGTAAGTTGGTTGGCTATTGTTCGATGGGGCAAGGAACGATTGGCGCAACAATCGGCGGGCAATCATTCGATGAATTTATCTTTTTGAAGGATGAAGCGAGTTACAACGACTTTACAAGCGGTCAGTTTACTGTTGCTGCTCAGGTTTCAGCCGTTATGGTGAAGGCTGGTACTGGTGCGGCGGCTGCTTATCAAAATGGTGTTGCGTTGTTTGTGAACAACGCAAAGGGCGCAATGGTGGAAGCTGCCGTTGGTGGACAGCAGTTCAACTTTGTCCCGCTCGATTCTGCGAAATAAATCGCAGCGAATCTGCAAAGTACTTCGCAGCGAATCTGCAAAGTTTTCATTGGATAACAAGACCGCAGGAGTGAATCCTGCGGTCTTTTCTTTGTGCGTGTTTGTAAGCAGCGTCTGCGAATACAGCCATGGATACAGCCATGAATACAGCCATGGAATCGCATAAGTGAGTAGCCGTGGAAAGTCCTCTCGGGGCTCAGACAGTCCTCGGCGACCGACACGATCCATTCAATCGACGCTCGAGAGCAAGTTCAGTCGGCCGCCTGCGGAACTCGCCCGAGAGAACTTTCCAACGGCTGGACACGGTTATCGATGTGCGGCGGATACAGCCGCGGATACTCCAAGAATGGATTCGGCTTTCAGTCGTCGAAGGTAATGCGATATACTTGCAAATAACTTTTGCACAAAATAAATTATTTTAAAATTTAGGTTTTATAAAAAATGACAAATACACCAAAGAGACACTGCGTCAATCATTTCGCCACAAAAAACATACAAATTGCAGGATTTCTTGTACTTCTGACGGCTGCAATTGCAACTGCGGGCTTTATTCAATCGCAGGATCGGACATTCAAGTATCCAATCCACGATATGGCTCGGCCTCAGCCGACGATTGTCACGCCTGGACCAGTCTGCGCCAGCAGTGCGCCCAGCGATGCGATCGTCCTCTTTGACGGAAAAGATTTGTCTGCCTGGACGAAAGCAGGGAGCGATGCGCCTGCGGGATGGTCAGTCAAGGATGGTCTCTTCACGGTCGTTGCGGGTTCTGGCAATATCGCAACTCGTCAATCATTTGGCGATTGCCAATTTCACATTGAATGGATGGTGCCTACGGAACTGAAATGTAAAAGTCAGCAGGGCTCTAACAGCGGACTCTATTTCCATTCGCGCTATGAATTGCAAATTTTGAACTCAGCTGGAAATGTGACCTATGCAGATGGAATGGCTGGCTCGCTCTATGGGCAATATCCGCCGATGGTCAACCCATGTCGTCCGCAAGGGGAATGGAATACATATGACGTTGTCTATCGCGGTCCTCGATTCGATGCGTCAGCAGGGATCGTTCGGACTGCGACAGTCACGCTTTTTTTCAACGGCATTCTTGTGCAAGATGATGTTGAAATTCTTGGCGCAACAGCGCATGGTGCTCACGCAACCTATTCCTCGCATCCAGAAACGGGTCCAATTATGTTGCAGGATCATGGCGATCCGCTGAAGTTCCGAAACATATGGATTCGGCCACTTGGAAATCCACAAGTCGCAGAGTGAGTCTGCGCTTGCTTCCATAATCGCTCCAACAATTTCACCAACAATTTTTTCAAGAATTGATGTGGCTTGAGATCAGCCCGCTGAATTATTGAGCAAGTTGTTGTACGCGTTGTATGCAGCGACCTTGTAGCACTCTGCATAGGTTGGATAGTTGAAAACATTGGTCAAGAAGAAATCGAGTCCACCTTTCAAACGAAGGACAGCTTGCCCAATATGAACTAATTCAGTTGCGTTGGAACCCAGGATGTGAACGCCGAGTAAGACCTTTGTTTCACGGTGAAAAATGAGTTTCAGGAAGCCATCCGATGTTTCGGAAATCTTTCCTCGAGCAATTTCGCTGTATCGAGCAACTCCAATCTCATAAGGCACTTTGGCGGCGGTCAATTTCTGCTCGGACGCGCCAGCACTGCTCATTTCTGGAATCGAATAAATGCCAAATGGATAGTCATCACCCATCGGACTGACATCCGTCCCAAACATCACACATGATGCGATGCGACCTTGGGCAGCACTCGTTGCAGCGAGAGCCGGGAACCCGATCAAATCGCCGGCGGCATAGATCGACGGAATTGCAGTTCGATAATTTTCGTCAACTTGAATGCGTCCGCGATTGTCCGCATTGAGACCTGCATCTTCGAGGTGCAATCCTTCCGTGCATCCTTGTCGACCAGAGCAGATCAGCGCCACATCGGCGGTCATTCGTTTGCCACTTTCAAGTTCGACAAGCACGCGACGAGTAGATTCATCGATCACCGCGATCTTGGACACGGTCTCGTTGCAGCGCATGATCATGTCATGGGTCCGCAGTTCGTGAATCATCTCATCAATGGTTTCGTGATCCATAAAAGAAATTGGGCGGTCCGTGCGCTCAATCAGAACGACCTTTGTTCCAAGTGTTGCGAAGAAAGATGCATATTCAACGCCGATCACTCCGCCGCCAACAACAATCATTGTTCGAGGGATTTCGCGTAGCGATGAGACATTGTCACTCGTGATAACAGCCGGGAAATCTTCATTCGATTGATCTGGGCAACCCGTTGGAATGACTGGCTTTGTGCCACAGGCCAGCAATGTGAAAGATGTCGTGATTTGTCGATCGCCTTCTGGACTGTCGACTGCGATCGTGTTGGCATCAATAAAAGAAGCAAAGCCGTTGAAAATCTTAATGTTGTTTCGCAAGAGGTTGGATCGGATCAACTGTTGCTCTTCGTGGATGACCGACGAAACGCGCTCGAGGAGCATTGGCATTGTCAATTGGATTGGATCCGCCCCCGCAGCAGAGAGCGATCTTTGCACCGTTCCTCGCTTGAGGCTTATGACTGCTTCACGAAAGGTCTTTGATGGCAGTGTTCCTAGATGAACTGAAACGCCTCCAACACCCTTTTGTTTCTCGATCATTGCAACTCGTTTGCCCAACTTTGCAGCTTGGATCGCAGCCGCCTGTCCAGCGGGGCCGCTACCGATCACGACGAGATCGAATTCATACGCATTGTCCATAAGCGGTCAGAGAGTAGCGAACAATTGTGACTTTCGTGTTTTAGAATAATTGGCATCTACACGATCGAGTGGATACCTTGATGTCGTGTCTAAACCTTTACGAAAAAATGCCTTCGAGAAAACGAAAGTGAGCACAACTAAAATGCCAGCGACAACCAAAATGCCAGCGACAACCAAGAAGCCAGCGACAGCCAAGAAGCCAGCGACAACCAAGAAGCCAGCGACAGCCAAGAAGCCAGTTACGGCAAAGAACAAAAAAGTCGTTCGGTCACGCACAAAGATTGCAGCAAGAAAGCCACCGAAGAGTTTTTCAATCGTCGAAACATCACCAGCGAATTGGTCCCAGTCAACCAATCGTCCAACTTTCGAGCAAATTCGCCTGGCTGCGTATCACCGTTGGCTACAGACGGGTGGGAACGATGACGATAATTGGCTCTCGGCCGAAACGGATTTGCGGGGTTCGGGTCAATGAAAAGAACGCGTGGAGGAATTGTTGGCGTAATGGCAGGTTGTTTTACTGGAGTGGCGGTGGCGATCATTTTTGCTGGGGGAAGTCGCGATGAATCTGCAAAGCAGGGAAGTGCCACGGCCCAACAAGAGAAGCTAGATCAGCCCAATGCATCGAAGTCGAAGTGGGTCGCACTTTTCAACGGCGAGAACTTGGATGGATGGATCACCTTTCCTGGACAGCCGAGTGATGGAGCGAAAGTATGGATGATCCGCGATGGCGTGCTGATCTGTGAAGGTTCTCCTGTGGGATACATCCGCACGACCAAAGATTTTACGAACTTTGAATTGGAACTTGAATGGCGGTTTGATCCAAAGTTGGGCGCAGGAAATTCAGGAGTTCTGTTGCGATTGGTCGGTCCCGATCAAGTCTGGCCAAAATCAATCGAAGCACAACTCGAAAGTCGCAGTGCAGGCGACATCTGGAATATCGGTGAATTCCCTATGAAAGCTGAGCCAACAAGAACTGATGGGCGCCGTACGGCAAAGGCCAACCCAACCAACGAAAAACCTCTTGGCGAGTGGAATAAGTACGCGATTCTTCTCGATCATGGCCGCCTTGAATTGCGTGTGAATGGCGAATTACAAAATGTTGCCCAGGACTGCGAAGTCGTTGCCGGCAAGCTTGGTCTGCAATCGGAAGGCGCACACATCGAATTTCGAAACATTCGAATTCGCACTTTGCCTGAATGAATTTCCCCTCGCGCCGTGTTGGGCGACGCAAACAATGTGCGCGAACACTTGGAGAGCGGGAAATGATGTTTTTGGAGACCTCCACCTGACAGGCAGAACGAAGTCTAAAAGTATGTCAATTTGCCCGTAAGAAGCCGAGCGATTTCTTCGCGGCAATCACATAGCCGCGGACAGCGCTTTCATTTCTTGTCAACTTGATGGGGTAAAAATGAACAAGGGCAGCCTTGTGGCTACCCTTGTATTTGTTCAAAGATTAAAAAAGATTCAGCGACGGCGACGGGATACAAGCCCAGCCAAACCTAACAGGGCAATTGCTCCTGGTCCTGGCACTGTGAAGTAAAGATTGTCCACAGTGCCGTATCCTACGGGGTCTGACACAGACACTGAGATGCTTGAGATCGCTGCTCCAGTTGAGTAGAACCCAACGAAGTCAGTCGTAGTTGCTGTGAAGCCAATGAACGCAGAACCGTCAGCGAGATCTACTCTAAAAACTCCGGGTAAGATATTGAAGTTAATGTCGGTCACAAAGAAATTACCGCCGACACCTTGCACGTTTGGAGATAAGTTGAAAGTAAGCGTACTATTTGCCCAATTCGTGGACATATAGCCCAAATCTGCATACAGATCGCCTGGAGCGCTGGCTGTCCACGTGACGCCGCCAGCACTGCCGGATAGGCCATTGTTGTAAAAGCCGTTATAGGAGTTGAAGTCCTCAGTTGCAACGGAATATCCCTGACCGGCTACGAAACCGGTCCAGACTGAGATACTCGAGAAGTTGATTATGGCAGCGGACGCGGTTTGGGCGATTGCCGCAGAGAGTAATGCAACAGTAGAAATAGATTTGAATTTCATTTAAATGAGTTCTTCAACAAAAGTTAGGGACAGATAAAGGGACTAAACAGCAAGGCAGGGATTTGCACTGAAATTCGGGAGTTAGGGAACTCCGAGAAGATCGAATGCACTCTAAAAATACCCCCAATAAGAGCTGTGTCAAATAAAACAGTGAATTTGTTGTTCAATTTATTGGGATTTATGTAAAACCAAAAAACAAATTATAAATAAATAGCAACAAAAAAACAAAAAACGCGCATTTAATGCAATTGAATAAATTCTATGCTAATTTGAGCTTAAAAAGAGCTTTGTAGCTGAATATCCAACAGGCAAAAAGCAGGTCTATGTAGGAATTGCGCCCATTTTAAGTTCGCAGATGCGATTCAGCCGTGGCGACGCGAGAAATCTCGCATGAATTGAGCAAGTGCTTCGCTCGCTTGGATTGGCATCGCGTTGTACATCGATGCTCGAATGCCGCCCGCATCTCGGTGTCCAATGAGTCCATCAAGTTCTGCGTCCGTTGCTTCTTGCGCAAACTTTTGGTCAAGCGCTTCACTTTTGAGACGAAATGAAACATTGATTGCAGATCGACATTCCAAACGACTGAGACCACGATAGAAACCCTCTGAACTATCAATTTCTTTATAGATCAGCGCAGCTTTTGCATCATTTCGTTTTTCCATTTCACGGGTTCCGCCTTGTTCGATCATCCAGCGAAACATCAAGCCGGCCGCATGGATCGCAAAGGTCGGCGGCGTATTGATGCGGCTTCCAGCTTCAAGATGCGCGGCGTAAGAAAACATCGATGGAAGTTTGCGAACTGGTTTGCGAATCACTTCTCGGTGGGCAATGATGACACACATTCCAGCAACGCCAAAATTCTTTTGACCTGCGGCATAGACCAGCGCATGCTTTTTCCAATTCATTGGACGACCAAAGATTTCACTGCTCGCATCGCACACGAGTGGCGTTCCAGGAGCGGCTGTTGGCGGAAGGTGAAAGCGTGTTCCGTGCACTGTGTTGTTCGAGCAATAGTGCATATACGCAGCGCCAGGGGTTGGGATCATTTCTCCAGCGACTGGAACATGGTCGTAGCGAAATTTCTTTCCTTCGAATGGAACTGCGATGGTCGCAGATGGAAGTGCATCTCTCGCTTCAATGATCGCCTTCGCCGACCAGATTTCTGTATCGGGGTAATCCGCAGTTGCTCCGTCAGGAATCAGGTTGAGAGCGATAAGAGAAAACTGAACTGTCGCACCGCCTGGAACAAAAATAATTTCGTAGTCATCTGGAATCTCGCCGAGTTGTCTGCAGGATTCGATCGCATCGCCAAGTACCCGATCGAATGTTGGCATCCGATGACTGTGTTCGAGAATTCCAATCCCTGTGGAGTCGACATTGAGCAGGTCATCGCCGAGTTGCGCCAAGACTTCTGGAGGCATTGTTGCAGGCCCAGCAGAAAAGTTCCAAATACGCTTGGTTTTTGTTTGGGTTGACATAATTTGATCATGCAGAAATTTGGGGGCGATGAATAACCTGAACGCTGACTCCCAGGACATTCGCTGCGGCCTGAATCGCTGTGATGTGTCCCTCAGTTGGAGTTTCATTGAGATGAATGCGAGCAATTCCTGCATCGCCTCCAGCGCAAATGACATTTTCCATTTCTTCGACATTGATGCCAGCGTTGCCAATCACTTCAAAGATTCCAGCAAGAACTCCGGGGCGATTCAAGTGGCGCACGTGGATCAATGTCACCGCATTACTTTGGGTTGTTCGATTGACGCATCCGCTGACAGTTCCATGATCGAGCCACTGACGGATGATGCGCACAACTTCTTGGTCAACTGCTTCTCGAGCTTGCGCTGTCATCGCGCCTGATTGCATGGCGCCATAGATGCCTGGTTGTTGGACGAGTTCTTGGATTGCATTCGTTGACTCTGTCGATTCCGCGTATTCATGCAAATCAAGTCCAGCGCGAATTCCCTTTGTGCGCACGGCATTCAGCAACGCTTTCTGATCGACGACTCTTCCCAAGCTTGTGTTGACGACCGTCGCACCTGGTCGAAGTGCGTTGAAAAACTTTTCTCCCAGCAGTCCTTCCGAGTCTTCGTTCGCAGTGACACTGACGCTGACCACATCCGACAACTTGGCAAGATTGACCAGATTCGCACAGTAATCAATGCCAAGGGCATCGCATCTTTCCTCTGTAATATTGCGACTCCACGCTACGACATGCATTCCAAATGCACTCCCGCGCCGCGCGATTTCTTGGCCGACTTGTCCAAGCCCAATGATTCCAAGAGTTCTGCCAGCTAATCCCGCCGCGTCTGAAATGCGATCTTGATTCCACTGGCCTGAACGAATGGCGTTCACCTGATCTGGAAGTTGTCGATCGCATCCCAAGATGAGCGCCCATGCCAATTCTGCGACAGCCATCGCGCTTCGACCGGGACAATGGGCGACAAAGATTCCTCGCTTGCTTGCCGCGTCGATATCAACATGATCTGTTGTCGCACCTGTGCAGATGACCAATCCGAGCCTGTCATTCGCATTCAAGACTGCTTCAGTGACCTTCGTCGTTCGCGTAACAAGAATGTCAGGTTCGATATCGCGGACGGCAAGTTCGAGTGTGGCCGAGGTGAGGAGTTGGTTGAAGATTGCGTCGCAACCTGCTGCGCGCAGACCATCCATCCCATGTTGACCAAATTGATCGATCACCAATACGCGCGAAGCGAGAGCAAGCGGTGTTGCAAACGCATTTGGATCTGGATCGTTCATGCGTTGGATGGTAACTCGACATCGCCTTGAAGCGCAAAGGAATGCACAAAGAGTCCGCTTCGAATTTTTGGATCAAACCATGTCGACTTTGGAGGCATGATGAGATTTTCAGCTGCAATATTGATCAATTCTTCAATCGATGTCGCATGCATTGCGAAGGCGATATCGCTTTTTCCGGACAAGACGGATTGAGAAAGTTCTTCCGTTGAACAACCACCAAGAAACGAAATGCGCGGATCAGTTCGTTCATCGGTGATTCCCAATATGGGCGCAAGAATGACTTGAGAAATCCGCACAACATCGAGTTGATCCAAAACAGAAGTTCCAGTCACTGGTGGAAATCGAAATCGCCACCATGTCTTGTTGATAAAGATGCCAATCTCTCCGCGATTGGCAGGCGCTGGACCGATGTTCTCGCTGATGGACTCTATAAATCCAGTCGCGGCAAGTTTTCGTTCGACATCTTCGCTCGTTTGTCCAGGTGCAAATCGTGCAAGTCGGTGATACGGCAATATGACCAGTTCTTCGCCAGGGAAAATAACAGCTGGAAATCGCTGTGATTCATGGTCTGCAGATACACTAGACAACTTTCGCATCTGTTCTGCCACGCGCGAAGCTGCGGCGCAACGATGATGCCCATCCGCGATATACACGCGCTGGACATTTTCAAAGATTGAAGTGTATGGCTCATTCTGCTGCACATTCCAAAGTGTGTGAGTGACACCATCCTTCGCTACGAAATGGAGAATCGGGCGGTAATTCATATCGCGAGCGAGTTGGCGAACGAATTCGGTCTGACCCATGACCGTCAGAAGCACAGGTTCGCAGTGCGCACCCGATACGAGCATGTGTTCCATGCGATCAAGTTCTTTCTCTGGTCGAGTGAGTTCATGACGACGAATGTCACCACTCTTATAGTCATCGACATTCACGCAACACACAAGTCCCGCTTGTTTCCTTCCGCTTCGAGATTGCCGATAGACATACAAACTTGCATTGGGATCTCGCGTCATCAATTTTCGTGCGATGAGATCTTGCAGATTTTCTCGGCCACGCTGATAGACAACAGGTGAGTGGGGGTCTTGTTCATTTGAAAAGTCGACCTCTGGTCGAATGACCCGCATAAAATTATTGGCCTTTGTAGCGAATTGAGCTGCTTCAAAGCGATCGACAACGTCATACGGAGGGCAGGAGACCTCCGAGGCACGATGAGCAGGGGTTCGAATTGCCGAAAAAGGGTGAATTCGCATTGAAGCGCAGGAAGTGTATCGAAAGGAATGGTTGGAAATTTGAAAGTTGGCTGAAGTCGGGTTTGGATGGAGCCGAAACGATCTTCGAAATGCAAGATCAGCCTTCAATATCGTTCCTGACCACCCTGATTGAAGCAAAAGAATCAGAATCCTCCGGGCATTGCCGTCGGGTGGCATCAATTGCAAGCGGACTTGCTGCGGCGATTGGACTCGATTCGGGCCAGATCGAGTCCACTCGTGCGACAGCGCAGATTCATGATTTGGGAAAAATCACAATTCCCGATCAAATTCTCTTCAAGCCAGAACGGTTGACCAACGAAGAATTCGGCATCATTCGGCACCATCCTGCGGCGGGAGATCGCATGTTGAGTGCGTTTCCCGAACTCAACTTTGCCCGCAGTGGAGTTCTCTTTCATCACGAAAGATGGGATGGTCATGGCTACCCATCTCGGTTGGCTGGAGATGAAATTCCGCTTGTCGCTCGAATCATCGGTATTGCAGACAGTTACGACGCAATGTGCACAAATCGTCCATATTCCAAGGCGCGATCGCCACGCGAGGCGGTGCATGAAATTGTTCGTTGCGCAGGCGGACAATTCGATCCAGACCTTGCCATCGCATTTGCGGACACATTCCAAAGTTCAGACTCGATCGAGACAATTCAAGAAGAATGGATAGTTGGATTGGACAACTTGCGAATTCGTGATACTCTTCCTCATGTTGTGGCGACGGATCGCCTTGGGGGCGACCGAGAGCGCAAGAGTGCATGGAGATGGCACATGCTAGAAAAGTCAGCACCTTTGGTATCACTTGTGGCAAAGAGTCTTTCGAGTTTCGAAAGGCTCATCTTGGAATTGCATTACATCGATCGACTTCCTTGCTCTGAAATTTCTGAAGTTCTTGAAGTCACAGAAGAGCAAGTCAATCAAGCTTTGGCCGGTGTACGCGCTCGAATTACTGGAGTGCGAAGGTCATTTGTAGAAACTCTGATTGAAAATGCTTCGCCCGTTGAAACATTTGCTTGAAGGTTGGCTTGGTATAGACCGCATCGATCGTCGGCATCGATCGTCGGCATCGATCGTCGGCATCGCTAGACGGCATCGCTAGACGGCATCGCTTTCCCCGCAATTTCTTTGGAAACGCATTTGAATTTACTGCAACCATCCACTTAAGAGTGTGGTCAGGTCTACTCCATCGGTAAACCCATCTTGGTTGATATCTCCCAAGCCGGGTGATCCCCAACCGGACAATACATAGGCCAGATCGAGTCCGTTGATCAAACTGTCGCAATTGATATCGGCAGGTGCGCACGAAGGTCCAATCTCAACAGTGATCTGAAGCGCAGCCGCTTTGGCTAACAGAAATTGCACAAGCGCATTTTCCTTGGCATAGAAAGCTGGAAAGTTTCCGCCTTGTTGCTCGACAAAGGTCAGACTGCTGACGACGAAAAAAAGTTTGCCATCATTGAGAGCCGATCGCAAGTATTCCTGAATGGTCGAGTCGGTCAGGTTGAGATCGAAGTACATCGGAGTGTGCAAGGCGATCAGCGATCCTGCTGGAAGTCCAGTGATCTGACCAGTCGCAAACCTTCGTGGCTCGAATCGCTCGCGTGGATTGTTTGAGACATCGATCGGTGCGCCTGCGGGATTGAAGCTCATCGCATATGCGTTGCGGACTCCAGAGGCCAATGGATTGTTCGGAGTTGCGTAAGGAGAATTCTCTAGAAATGTCGCAGATGTGAAGCCATTTCGGAAGCCACATCCAAAGAGATCGATCGATTGTCCAGCGTCGGAATCTGCTTGATACTCCGCATCACTTGCGGCCAAGAATGTTTGCCATCCATCTGGTGTTGGGTCATAGGCGATGACGAGATCATTCGCGAATTCGATTGTTAGTCGCGCAGAAGTGATGGTGTAATTGCTTGCGCCAAGTCCAGCGGTCACCTGTGATGAAGTGTCATACGCCACGATGAATTGACCATCACGACTATCGAATTCAGGTGCTCCGGGCATCGATCCAAATGTGGAAATGACCGGTCGAGTTCCAGGCGTGCTGTTGAAGGGATACATCCAGCGGTCGATTGTCGGGGTTGGCCATGAGCCATTGACCGTCTGGGCATTTGCAGGGTGAGCCCCAGCAAATGCGCCAAGAAACGCAATTAAAAATGAAATGCCACATTGGTGCTGTGAGTGCAATAGGATTGAAAACGAAGGCTTCATATGAGTTCAAAAATGTTAGGCACTCACAACATACAACTTGGTCGAAGATTGGCAAATGTCGCCACGAAATTATTTGGGAAAAATTCTGTTCAGGGACGAATGTGGCGGGGTTTCACGATTACGGAATTGTTGGTTGTTATTGGTTTGATCGCTTTGATCATCGGATTGCTTGGTCCTGCGATCAATATGGCACGGCGCGCTGCCACACGAAGTCGAGAAATGGCTGCGGCGCGACAAGTCTCGCAGGCATGGATTTCATATTCACTCGAGCAGAATGGGCAGTTATTGCCAGGATTCTTGGCGGGGCTTCCAGCATTTGAAGAAAATGGCGCAGTCATTCCAGCCAATACATATGGCGGCGGAGCAACGATTGCAGCGCGATGGCCTTGGCGATTGGCCCCATACTTTGGTGGTGATATGCGCGCGCTCTATGTTGGCGAACAAGGCGAAGTGCTATCGAAACTGGAAAATGGAGATCATGGCGAGTTTCTCTATTTCGCAAGTCTGTTTCCATCATTTGGTTTGAACAGCACTTGGGTCGGTGGCGATAGTGAACGAATGGGTTTTCTGCCGCAGACTCTGCCAAATGGGCAACCAAATCCTCTGGGGAGATTTTTTGTTTCGCGGCTCGCACAGTTTCGACATCCGCAACGCGTGGCAGTCTTTGTTTCGAGTCGCACTCCAAGCGTAATGGAAGCGCAATCGAAGCAAGGATTTTTTCGTGTGGAAAGTCCGTGGTTTGTTCAATCGCAGTGGGCTGTCAAGTATGACCCGCTTGATCCAGCATCGTGTGGCAATGTGAGCGCGCGATATGGAGATGAAGCTGTCATCGCCACTGCAGATGGTTCGACCGAAGCGATCGCGATTGAAACATTACGTGATATGCGGCGATGGTCTGACCAAGCGGAGACATTCGATTTTCGCTTGACTGCGCCGTAGATCAGGCAAGCGAGCGTTATTCGTCGCTTTCACGCAGCTTTGCAAGCGCGTTGAAATCTTCCAGTGTCGTGGTGTCTTGCGTGGATTCTTTTCCCACAGCAATATCGCGCAGGAGTCTGCGCATAATTTTCCCTGATCGAGTCTTGGGAAGCAACATTGTGAAGCGAATCATGTCGGGGCGTGCGATCGGTCCGATTTCCTTCGTCACATGTTCCATCAACTGCTTTCGAAGCGAATCGTCAGTAGCTCCTTTGAAATGTGGGGAGAGGGTCACAAACGCAGCGATGCCAGTTCCTTTTATCTCATGGGGAATGCCAACGACTGCCGCCTCGACCACGGCAGGATGTGAGACAAGCGCACTTTCAACTTCCATTGTTCCCAGTCGATGCCCACTGACATTGATCACGTCATCGATGCGCCCCATGATCCAGAAATATCCGCGTTCATCGCGGCGCGCGCCGTCTCCAGCGATATACATTCCTGGCACCTTCGTCCAGTATGTTTCGATGAAGCGCGCTCGGTCGCCATGAATGCCGCGCAACATTCCAGGCCACGGACGGCGAATGACCAGCAATCCACCATGATTTGCAGGCAATTCCTCGCCTTTTTCGTTGACGACTGCTGCATCGATTCCGAATGCTGGCAGCGTGCACGAACCGGGAACCGTCGGCGTGCATCCAGGAAGAGGCGTGATGATGTGTCCACCTGTTTCGGTTTGCCACATTGTGTCAACGATTGGACAACGCGATTGGCCGATGTTCTGGTGATACCAAATCCACGCTTCTGGATTGATGGGTTCGCCAACTGTGCCAAGCAATAGAAGACTGGACAAGTCGTGTTTGCGCGGATGTTCATCTCCCCATTTCATAAACGCACGAATTGCCGTTGGTGCTGTGTAGAAATGCGTGACCTTATGGCGCGCGACCATCGACCAGAAGCGATCCTCCGCAGGAAAGTTTGGTGCGCCTTCGTACATAATCGTTGGCACACGATTTGGGAGCATTCCATACACGATGTATGAATGACCTGTGATCCAACCGATGTCTGCGGTGCAAAAGAAAACGTGATTGTGCTTGGGAACAAGATTGAATGTGACTCGTGCGGTCTGCGCGGTATAGATCATGTATCCGGCGGTCGTATGGCAAATTCCCTTTGGTTTTCCAGTGGATCCGCTGGTGTAAAGCAAAAAGAGCAAGTCTTCTGAATTCATCTCTTCGCATGGGCATTCAGGTGATTGTGTTGGCACCAAGTCGTGCCACCAGTGGTCACGGCCTGCGTGCATTGTGATCGGAGATTGTGTTCGCCGTACGACCAATACATTTTTTACTTCTGGAAGTTTCTCGCACGCATCGTCAACATTTTTTTTCAATGCAACGATTTGACCTCGTCGCCAAGAGCCATCGCAAGTGATGATGATCTTGCTCTGTGCATCTTGAACACGATCGACAATCGCAGGAGATGCGAAGCCACCAAAGATGACTGAATGCGGAGCGCCGATGCGCGCACACGCCAGCATGGCGATCGCCAATTCAGGAACCATTCCCATATAGATGGTGACAACATCACCTCGCTTCACACCCATCGACTTGAGAGCATTGGCTGTCTGCGAAACCTCGCGTAGCAAATCTAGATATGTCAATCGCCGAATTTCTGGATCGGGTGAACAAGGTTCTCCTTCCCAGAGGATTGCAAGTTCGTCTCCGTGTCCTCGCTTGATTTGACGATCGACGCAATTTGCGCACACATTCGTCGTTCCACCGACAAACCACTTCGCATCAGGAAGATTCCATTCGACGACTTTTTCCCACGGTTGGTACCAATCAAAATCCTTGGCAATTTCCCCCCAAAATCCCCCTGGATCATCGATCGATTTTCGATACATCTCGTGATATGTCTTCAAATCGGGAACAGCAATCGGACCAATATGAGTACGGAAATGCTCACTCGGTTCGAAGAGACGATTTTCTTGCAGCATGCTTGTGATCGAATCACTCATCGTGCAAGAGAGTAGACCCTAGGATGTCACTATGTCGCTGTGCGGACAAAATCATTTGGAGTTGATGGGATGTTGATTTTGCGTGATTTGCGCAGGGCATTTGGTTCGCTGCAAGCAGTTGATGGCGTTTCGTTGCAAGTCAATCGCTCGGAGGTTGTTGGATTGCTCGGTCCAAACGGCGCTGGAAAATCAACGACTGTTGCAATGGCGACTGGATTGTTGCGTCCAGATTCTGGCGAAGTCGAAATTGTTGGATATGGCGAACCAATGCGAGTGCGTGCTCGTCGAGAGGTCGGACTCGCTCCGCAGGAGTTAGCACTCTACGAAGGACTGACTGCAATCGAGACATTGATCTTTTTTGCTCGTTTGTATGGCGCACCTGTGCACAGTGGTGCTATTCAAAGTGGCTTGGAAGAAGTAGGGCTTGCATCACGAGGGAAAGATCGTATTGGAACATATTCCGGCGGGATGAAACGGCGACTGAATCTTGCGGTGGCACTGATCCATAAGCCAAGCATTTTGGTTCTCGACGAACCGACAGCTGGAGTCGATCCGCAGTCACGAGCACATGTGCGCGAGATCATTCGGCAACGCGCAGCAGCTGGATGCGCTGTGTTGGTTACGACTCACGATATGGAAGAGGCGGAAAAAATCTGTGATCGTATTGCGGTTATGGATCAAGGAAAGATTCGCGCTCATGGAACGCTCTCGCAGTTGGTCGCGGCACACGGTATCTCCCAAGGCACACACGCACGCGGCTTGGAAGAAGTTTTGCTGAATCTCACTGGACGGAGTTTGCGCGAATGATTTCTCAGGTGCTCGCAATTGCAATCAAAGATTTACGATTGCTTTCGCGCGATCGTGGCGCGCTCTTTTTCACAATAATCTTCCCCGTAATTATTGCTGTGCTTTTCGGGATGGTCTTTGGCAGGATGTCAACTCCGGGAGCACTCGATGTTGTCGTGGTGGTGACCGAAGAAGGTCCACTTGCACGATCTTTTGCCACCGCTCTTCAAGCAGATCCTGCGCTCCGTGTCGAAATTGCTGAGAACAAGGAACGAGCGGTTGAAATTGTTCGCCGCGGAAAAGCAGCTGCTGCGATCATTCTTCCAGATGGATTCGATGCGCGCGCGGAGACTTTGTTTACAGGAGGATCGATGCCACTCGATCTCTTGGGCGATCCATCAAGAGCAGCCGAACTTGGATTGCTTGAAGGGAAATTGATGGAGATTGGCTTTCGCCAATTTATGCTTGCAGTAACCGACTCCGATCGACTTGGTCGTCAAACAACAGATATCAAACGCCAATTAGAAAACAGCAAAGATTTGAGCGAAGGGGAGCGTTCGGCAATCACAAAAATTTTCGCTGGCACACAAGAATTATCCGCAGTACGCAAGGCTGAAGGTGAAAAGCAAACAAAGAAAGTGGATGGGATGTCGGAATTTCGTCCAGTGCGAATTCGAACCGAAATGATTGCGCAAAATAAAGCGGATCCACCATCAACATATGCCGTGACATTTCCGCAGGGAATCGTGTGGGGATTGGCAGGATGTGTGATGGCATTCGTCACGACACTCGCCAGCGAGCGAGCGCAAGGAACGCTCACCAGACTTCGCGCAGCTCCGTTGTCGATGCATCTCATCCTTGCAAGTAAAGGACTGGCGTGTGTTGTCTCTTCGATGATCATGCAATCGCTCATTCTTGCATTGGGGTGGTTCGTTTTCGATATTCGCCCTATCAATCTTCCAATGTTGCTCTTTGCGATGTTGGTGATTGCCATTTCTTTCACCGCACTTGCGATGATGATCGCCGCACTCTTTCGATCAGGTGGCGGCACGGACGGTGCTGGTCGCGCATTGATTCTCGTGTTGGCAATTGTGGGAGGAGGATCGATACCTCTTGTCTTTATGCCACCAGTTTTGAAGTCGATCAGTGTGGTGAGTCCATTTCGTTGGGCAATCGCAGCTCTCGAAGGACCACTCTGGAGAGGGGGATCGATTTCGGATCAGTTCGCTTCGATTGGTTCAATCGCAATCGTTGGTCTTGTCTGTGCCGTCATTTCACTTGGTGGAATGGCGCGATGGCGCCGCGGAATGTGATTTGATTTACGCGCGATTGGTAAACGCAACTGCAGCAGAGAGCGCGTCATTGATTTTCGATGGATCTTTTCCGCCAGCTTGTGCCATGTCGGGTTTTCCACCCCCAGAACCACCGCACGCTTGAGCTGTGATCTTGACCCATTCGCCCGCATTGATTCCGCGGGTAATTGCGGACTTTGGACTTGTTGCAGCAATCGCAACTTTCGAATTGATTTCATCCGCACTTAAGAACAAGATCGGTGTATCGCTCAACCGGTTTCGCGCAGAGTCAATTGCTGCGATCAACGCGGCAGGGTTTGCCCCGTTGAGGATTGCAATGAGTGGCTTGGTCGCATCGCCCGCAAGGTGCTTTTGCACGATTTCATTGACCTGAGCAAGTGCGCCATCTCGTGTCGCACCCTCTTGTTGCTTTCTCGCATCCTTGGCGCGTTCGCGCAGCGCTTCAATTCGTGGCAAGAGATTTCGGCGAGCAACGATGCCGATAGGAAGAGTTGTTTCTAATCGCGCAATCTCCGCAACTTCGGCAAGCATTGCATCGCCTTGAAGTGTTGAGACTGCATCGATGCGGCGATTGAGTTCGACGGCAGAATCTTTCGCAGCTTGTGCTGCGGATCCCGTCAATCCAAAGCAACGGCGAACACCCGCAGATGAAGCGCCTTCTGAAAGAAGAATGAAGGATCCAGCTGCGCCAGCGGATTTCAAATGCGTCCCACCACAAAACTCCGTAGATACACTTTTCCACTTCGGATCATTTGGCGTTGCGAGCAACGCTTCGATCGTTGATCCAATGCAGACGACTCGGACTGGATCTGGGTATCGCTCGCCGAAGACAGCACGCACGCCGTTGATCGCACGCGCTTTGGAAAGATCCACCGCTTGGATATGCACTGGAAGATCGAGCGAAATGCCTTGATTTACAAGTGTTTCGACTCGTACGGCGTCGGTTGCGGAAAGCGCAGCCGTACCCGAATAATCAAATCGAAGTCGATCTGAAGCGACGAGCGATCCACGCTGTTGCACATCGTCGCCGACCACTTCTCGCAGAGCAAGGTTCAACAAATGCGTGACTGTGTGATTCGCTTGGATCGATTCGCGTCGGCCGTGGCGCAGTGCGATCTCTGCCGTATCGCCTGCACGAATGATTCCAGATTGAACCTGCCCAATGTGCAGGATGTAATCGCCGAACCGTTGAACATCACTGACTTCGAAGACTCCGTGAGATCCCAACGCCTTGCCATCTCCGAGCGCGCCACCACCATCGAGATGTCCAGCGCGAATATCGCCATGATCCGCTTCTTGGCCACCGGATTCGGCATAAAAGCACGTCTTGTCAAGCACAATTCCAACTGCGTTTCCAACGGAAACAGAAGATTGAAAATCCTTGCCGTCCCAAATCGCAGCGACACGAACACGCATAGGACGACCGCCGTCGCGCGAAGAATCGTCGGTTGCGTGCACATGCAATGCCACAAGTTTCGCAAGGGCATCTGGCGTCAATTGTAATTGTGGAGCTTCGCTCGAAACCGCTCGACTTGTTTCGCGTGCGCGTTCCATAAGAGTTTTATAGCCCGCGAGATCAACTTCCATTTTCCGTTCGCTTGCCATGACCTGAGTCAGATCGATTGGGAATCCCCAAGTGTCGTGAAGCAGAAACGCATCTTCGGCAGCGATTCGTGGTGGCTTTGCAGTGGCACCGCGAGCCGCAGCTTCGTCGAAGAGTGCGATGCCTCGTCCGAGCGTGCGACCGAAAATTTCTTCTTCACTGCGAATGATTTCGGTTGCTTTCTTTGCTCCAACGAGAATCTCTGGAAACGCTTTTCCCAGTGTTTCAACGACCGCCGGCACAAGTTGAAAGACAAATGGCCGATCGACTCCAAGAGTTTGTCGCCCATGTCGCGCTGCGCGCCGAAGAATGCGGCGCAGGACATAATTTCGGCCTTCGTTTCCTGGTCCTGCGCCATCACACGCAGCTGCTGTCAAGCAGCGAACATGATCGGCGATCACGCGGTATGCGATATCGATGTGATCGTGCAAGACACCGCTATATGGTCGCGCTCCTGTGACTTCGTGAATCGCAGAAAAAATCGGCGACCAAAGATCGGTGTCGTAATTTGATCGCTTGCCTTGTATCACACTCACGAGTCTTTCCAGGCCCATTCCTGTGTCGACATGTCGCGCGGGAAGTTGCTTCAGTGTGCCATCGGTCTCACGATTGAATTGAATGAAGACGTGATTCCAAATTTCCAAGACATCGGGATCGCCAGCATTCACCAGCGCGGCGGCGTCGCGTCCGCCAATGCGATCGAAATGAATTTCGGAGCATGGGCCACATGGTCCGCTTTCGCCCATCTCCCAAAAATTATCCTTCATCGATCCAGGAATGACGCGATTGTCAGGCAGAAATCGCAGCCAAATCGATCGAGCTTCATTGTCGGGTTCGAGTCCAGCCTTTGGATCGCCGCCGAAATATGTTGCATAGATTCGATCAGGATTCAAGCCAAATGTTTCAGTGAGTAATTGCCATCCCCACGCGATGGATTCTTCTTTGAAGTAATCACCGAATGACCAATTGCCAAGCATCTCGAAAAAAGTATGGTGATAGACATCGTTTCCAACATCCTCAAGATCGTTGTGCTTTCCACCAGCGCGAATACATTTCTGCGAATTGACTGCACGCGTGTATGGCCGAGATCCGCGTCCAAGAAAGACATCCTTGAATTGATTCATTCCCGCATTCGTAAAAAGCAGGGTGGGATCGTCGTATGGCACGACGGGACTTCCTTGTACGAAAGTGTGCGCAGCTTTGGTGCGGAAGAAATCGATGTATGCGGTTCGGATGTCTGCAGCGCGCATTGGCAGGGAAGTCTATGCAATTGCGCCACGAATTTGGTTCGCCCGTAACATCCGACCTTATGACGCGTCGTCCATTCGTTGGTGGAAATTGGAAGATGAATACGGACCTCGAATCGGGGACGGTTCTCGCACAAGCGTTGGCGACAGATTTGAAGCGGGGCAGCGAGTCGATAGATGTTGTCGTCTTTCCTCCGTTTCCATATTTACAGTCTGTTGGACGAGCGATCGATGGAAGCGCGATCGCTTTGGGAGCGCAGAATGTGTCAAGCGAAGTGAACGGCGCATTGACAGGCGAAGTCAGCGCAGAAATGCTTTTGGATCTTGGCGCGACATGGGTCCTTGTGGGTCATTCTGAGCGGCGTCATCGCCTCGGTGAGCCCGATTCTTTGGTGGCTGAAAAATTCGCAATGGCAATCGAGAGTGGATTATCTGTTGTCCTCTGTGTTGGTGAGACATTGGTTCAGCGAACCACTGGACACGCGCATAAAACTGTCCTTCATCAATTGGCGAGTGCATTCGAGTGCATTCCAGCCGATTCTTTGGCACGAGTTGTGATCGCATACGAACCCGTTTGGGCGATTGGCACGGGCGTTGCCGCCACTGCGATCGATGCGGAGGAGGCTCATGGGGTGATACGAGGTTTTATTGGTTCACGCTATGATTCGGAACTCGCCTCTGGGATTCGCATTGTGTATGGCGGATCGGTAGTGCCTGGCAATGCGAAGACGATCTTCGCCGCACCAGGAGTTGACGGTGGTTTGATTGGTGGCGCTTCGTTGAAGTCAGCCGACTTTCTTTCTATTTGTTCTTCGGCAATGATCGGAATTGCGACCGGATAAACTGGTCGAGTGGAATAATCCAATGAACATGTGGTTTTCGATTCTTACCGTCCTCTTCATCTTGTCCAGTGTTATTTTGGTGCTTGTGATTCTGGTGCAACGACCGCAAGGTGGCGGTTTGGCCCAAGCATTTGGTGGCGCATCAGGTGGTGGAACCGACACCGCATTCGGTGGTCGCACTGGCGATGTCTTGACATATCTCACGATGGGTGCGTTTGTGTTTTATCTTCTTGTTGCGATTGGACTCAATGTGGTCGACATTCAAAATGCAGAGCCTGGTACAGCAACTGAAGAACAGATCATCGAGCCTGGACTTTTGCCGACTGATCCAACAACAACTGTAGCGCCAGTTGGAACGACTCCTGTAACTCCAGCATCCGATACACCATTGACTGCGCCAGCACCTGCTGCCGACGCAGTGCCAGCTGCGAATCAATCATTGACTGCACCAGCAGCACCAGCGCCAGCGCCAGAAGCGCCAGCACCAGAAGCGCCAGCGCCAGCGCCAGCGCCAGCACCAGCGCCAGCGCCAGCGCCAGCACCAGCACCAGCACCAGCGCCAGCGCCAGCGCCAGCACCAGAAGCGCCAGCGCCAGCACCAGCTGGCGGAAAGCCGTAAGCCACAATGATTCGATCGATGACCGGGTTCGGCATCGCGCAAGCCGAGATTGATGGAGCGCTTGTTGCAGTCGAAGTTCGTTCTGTCAATAATCGACATTTTAAGTGCACGCTTCGGGTGCCTGAAGATTTCACTGTTCTTGAAGCTGATATAGAAGCGCAAGTAACTCGTCGCCTTGTTCGAGGCAGCGTCATCGTGACCGTGCGAATTTCCAATGCTGCCGCGCAAATTTCGACGCGCATCAATGGCGATCGCTTGAATGAGTACATCGATCAACTCACCGCTGCGCTTGGATCAGAGGAAGCATCGCGTATCGATCGCGGACAATTGCTTCTTCTTCCAGGAGTTGTCGTTGAAGATGGTGGCGCAGTCTTTCTTGAGCATCTGCGTCCAGTCGCACTTCGTTTGCTTGATGAGGCTTGCGACAAACTTATGGCGATGCGCCGAGTTGAAGGCGAGGCATTGCGTGCACACTTGGTGGAATATGGCGCGGTCATTCGTGCGCGAATTGATGCGATTCGACTGCGCGTACCCGAAGTCATCGCGGCATATCAAACGAGACTCCGTCAACGCATCGATGGAATATTGGCGGAGATTGGCAAGACTGTCGAGCCTGCCGATTTGCTCCGTGAAGTCGCAATTTTCTGCGAGCGTTCTGATATCGCTGAAGAACTGGTGCGATTGACAGGGCATCTCGATCAATATGAATCGTTGTTGAACCCCACATTCGCAGAACCCATTGGCCGAACGATGGATTTTGTTGCGCAGGAGTTGTTGCGCGAGGCGAATACGATTGCCAGTAAGTCCGCAGACATTTCAATCAGTAGACAGGTTGTCGAAATCAAGACCGCAATCGACCGCATCAAGGAACAAGCGCAGAATGCAGAATAAGGCTTGGGAGCAAGTGCGACTTCATCTTTCAATCGATGAGATTCAGATTGTTTCCCAGTTTTTCCTGGGGCAACCAGTGATCAAAGCCCATGCATACAACCGTGGATCTGCTCGATTTCCTAAGGCAATTATTGAGACCGCAGATGGCGCACGATTTCTCATCAAGCGCCGCAAGGGATCGTCAGAAAATATCTCTCGAGTGACCTTGAGTCATGAGGTTCAGTTCAAACTTACAGGTCATAACTTTCCAGTTGCTGCATTGCAGAAGTCGAAGAACGATGCCAGTTGGGATCTCAATTCTGGATGCATCTATGAGATGTTCACATTCATTGAAGGCGATCGATACCAGCGATCCGCATGGGAGGCACGTGAGAGTGGCAAGTTGCTTTCGCGCATGCATCGGATGTTGCAAGCATGGAAGCCTTCAGTGGCGACTCCGAATCATGTTGGATATCACGCAAGTCAGTCTGTCTTCTTGGCGTGGGATCGTCTTGTGCCAAAGATTCTTGCGGTAGATCCCAAAGCCTCTGAGAGAAAGCTGCAGAGAATCGTGGAAATTCTGCGAACTCAATACAACGATGCGGGTGTCATTGCAGAGAGCGCTCTCCAATCATCAGCCGAACAAGGGAACAGATCAATCCTGCACGGAGATTTTCATCCTGGAAACATACTCTTTCGGGCTGGAAATCCAATTGCAATGTTGGACTTTGATTCTGCGCGTTTGGATTGGACCATTTTCGATATTGCGAACGCTTCTTTACAGTTTTCTATCCCAAGTATGGGACAGAAGCCCGTCTCGCATTGGGATGCAACGCTGAACACGCAACTGATTGAAAGTTTCTTGGATGGATATGCATGGTCAGGAGAAATTCTTCTCAACAAGGATGAGTGCAGCGCTCTTTCAGCGCTCATGATCGAGGCGACAATTGCAGAGACGATCCCACGAATTGCACTTTCTGGAATCTGGGAAGGTCGGTCTGGTATTGATGTCCTGAGATTTATCGCTTTGCGAGCTGAATGGATCGGGTCTCAGAAAGAGGCGTTGGCTAAACTATGTCAGTCATGCATGCAAATCGAATCATGAAGCGATTGTTTTCACCCAAGATATTTTTGATTTGCTCTGTAGTGATCACTCTGTCAAACGATGCCTCCGCACAGGCTGAAAAACGAATAGTTCGCAGTCCTCAGGGAAATGGCAATGGGATTGGGAAGATTCCTGATGCGCAATCTCCAGTGAAGGTGAAGATTGATCCGCTTGCAGGACAACAACTATGGCGTGGCGATCTAATGCAGAGTCGTATCCAACCTGCTCCTGAAGTTGTTCGACTCTGGTCTGCAGAAGTCATCTCAAATGCGCGCATTTCTGCGAAGGTGCTCAGTTTAGTTGCGGATTTGGATTCGCGAGAATTTGCTCAGCGTCAAGCTGCAAGCGCACGCTTGTCAGATCCAACAGTCACGACAGAAGAAATTTTTGCCGTATTGGTTCGTGGCAATCTGAGCGATGAACAACGCGAACGACTCTTGACTGTCGCTCGCGAGAAAGTTCTTGCGCTTCCACGAGGCGCGCTTGGTATTCGAATGCAGGTGAGTGGCAATCCAGAAAAACCTGGAGTCGAAGTGCAGATGTTGTTGCCGAATATGCCTGCGGAGAAAGTTCTGAAGATTGGTGATCGAATCGAACGCATCGATGGCAAGCCAGTGAATACATCCAACGATCTCGTCGACATCATTCAGTCCAAGTTGCCAGGTGATCAAGTGAAATTATCGGTGGCGCGTCAAGAGCGCGACGAGCGTGAGAAGCCGAAATTGGACGGGAAGGGCGGATTTCTTGAGGAGAATTTGGAAGTGGTGGTCGACCTCACTTCAGCGACGAATCTTGATAAGTTCGAGGGTCAGTTTCCAACGCAGACGCGCAGTATGGTTCTTGAGCGAAGATTGCTTGCGCTGCGAGAAGCGGAAGATAAATTTGCACCAGCGACTGCGAAGGTGGAATCTATTCCAACCGTGGACAATAAGTTCGTCAAGCAAAAGTCAAAAACAAAACTTGAGACTGAAACAACAGTCAAAGAACCAGTCAAAGAACCGTGAATTTTGAAGGTTGCGAATCGAGAGTGCGGATCGAACCTGCGGATTACGCAAATGCTGTAGAAGGCTGATTGAAATGCGCTTCCTGCACTGGCACAACAACTTCGAGTACGCGTTGGAACACTTGAGCAGGTGATCCCATTGCATCGATGTCCGAGACAATCGACTTTGGATAAAAATTCAAGACTGGCAGTGTCTCTTCGTGATAGACATCGAATCGATGTCGAATGACTTTGTCGTCAGCATCATCCATGCGGTTTTCCTTGAGCGCCCTTTGTCGCATTCGCTGCATCATTGCATTCTCGTCGTTGCACCGAAGGTGGATGACTTTGAAAACATCAAGAGAAGTTTGTAGCGCACGCGCTTGTCCGATATTTCTCGGGATGCCATCAAGCACAAGCAAATCTTGTTTGGGCTTGTAGAGGCTCAAGACGGTTTGTGCATGCATGTTCTGGCGCCACATTTGAATCGTGAGTTCGTCTGGGACCAATTCTCCACGCGATGAAAAACTCAGAAACTGTTTGCCAAGATCACTCGTCATATCAAGTGAACGAAAGACATCGCCGCATGCCAAGTGAAAAAATCCAGGGATCTTGCCGAGGATCTTTCCTTGTGTGCCTTTTCCTGCGCCAGGGGCACCGAAAAGCAGAATGGATTTGTAACGATCTGGCATAGTTGGATGCTAGCAATGGCAGATTCAACTGGTCAATGCAGCGTATTTCGATCGAGCCACCGAAACGGCCACGGAATTGCATAAGTGAGCAGCCGTGGAAAGTCCTCTCGGGGCTCAAACAGTCCTCGGCGACCGACACGATCCGGCTTGCTAATTTTTTTTGCAAGCGCCGTCGGCCGCCTGCGGAACTCGCTTTGAGAGAACTTTCCAACGGCTGGGAACGCAAACAGACGCACGACAAAATTTCGAGCCACGGAATCGAGCCACAGAAACAGCCACATAACGTTGATCGCCCGTAGTCTGTGCCGATGAATGGTTGGTTGAAAAAATGGATTCTCCCTACCGCCATTCCGTCGGGCTCCCTCATGGAGCGAATTGCGACAGTTCGCGGAATTCCTGCAAGTTCTCTGCCAAAGTTTATTGCGCCAACATTTGGTGATCTTGCATTACCAAAAGAATTGCACGGAGCAGTCGAAGTTGGCGAACGACTTGCAAATGCCGTTCGCGCTGGTCGAAAAATTGCAATTTTCGGCGATTATGACGCAGACGGAATGTGCGCATCCGCAATCTTGTTGCATCTGATACGCGCTGTGCGTCCAAGCGATCCGCCTATCGTCTACATCCCCGAGCGTGCGACGGAAGGTTATGGATTATCCGTCGCTGCGATTCAGCAACTCGCATCAATTGGTGTTCAGACGATCATCTCAGTTGATTGTGGCGTGACGGCGATTGAGGAAGCACGCGAGGCGCGCCGATTGGGCTTGGAATTGCTCATCACTGATCACCACACAATGCTTCCTGATGGACTCTTGCCGGATGTTGACGCAATTGCGCATCCAGGTCTCGGTGGTGGTACCACGGAACTTTGCGGCGCGGCGGTTGCGTGGAAAGTTGGGTGGGCTTTCTCCTGCGCATGGTGTGGGAGCGATCGAGTGCCGACAATTTTGCGGGAATTATTAGTGGAAACGCTAGCGCTGGCTGCATTTGGAACTGTCGCAGATGTCGTTCCGCTTCGTGGAGAAAATCGATTGATCGCACGACTTGGTGCAGCGCGAATTGCCAAGAGCGGACTTCCTGGATTGCTCGCGCTCGCTCGGGAAGCCGGCATCAATGCGAATGATCGTGTTGATGGCGAACGTATTTCTTTCGGTATCGCTCCAATTGTCAACGCGTGTGGTCGTTTAGGTCGTCCACTTGATGCAGTGGAATTACTTGGACTCCCGCCTCTTTCACAAGAGGGTGGCGACACAGAAAAGATTCTGCGATCCGCAAAGCAGATGGCATCGAACTTTCAGCAACTCAATAATCGTCGCAAGCAAGTTGAACGACTCATTGTTGATGCCGCATCAAAACGTATCGAGGAAGGTCTTGGACACGCTCGTGGAGCGTGTGTACTTGCCGCTCCAGATTGGCCGCGTGGCGTTGTTGGCATTGCGTGCTCTCGATTAGCTGAGATGTTTTCTGTTCCTGTTGTTTTAATGGAAAGCGAAGGAGATTTCGCCCATGGATCTGCCCGAAGTGTCGAGGGATACTCTGTTCTTGAAGGACTTCAATCTTGTTCTAAGTTGCTCGAGCGATTTGGAGGTCATGCCGCTGCTGCGGGAGTCGCAATTCGGGTCGATCGCATCGATGCATTTCGTGAGGCGCTCTCTGCGCACGCTGCTGAAAACAGAAGAAATCACGAAGCCCCTTCGATTCGCCCAGACATCGAACTTTTTGCGTCTGATTTAAGGATCGATTCTTTCGAGGCGCTTGATGATCTTGGTCCATTCGGTCGCACATTTTCTGCGCCGACAGTTTTTATTCGTAACGCAATTGTGTCTTCGGAACCGCGACTCTTCGGTGAAAAATCAGATCACTTAAGCATCTTCGTGCGGATGGATGGTTCTGATGAGATTCGCTGCACATGGTGGCGCCAGGCGGGGCAGTTCGGCAGAGTGAAGCGTGGTTTGCGGTTGAACCTGATGGCAATTCCTCAGGTCGATCGATGGGGCAGCACTCCGCGGGTGGCATTTACATTGCTTGATGCATGCGAGTCTCTCTCAGCGTGAAGGTCATTCAATTTGGCAATACGAATGAATTTTCCTAGAGCACAATCTTCGCGCCGATAGCAACATTGTGGGGCAGATTTGCGCACTGCGCGAGTTCTGCTGCATCCAGCGCAGTCAACGGTGAAAGTTCGATCGTCGCAGAACATTCTCCGCCTTCTTCATCACGAGGCAATTTGATTCCGCACGATTCCATCCATCGCGCAGCTCGCTCGGATTGCGCGCGCTGACTCGTCGCAGCAGAATCTTCTCCATCTGCATTCTTGATCGGCGCAAATTCTTCATCGCGCCGAGTTTCGAACACCATCGATTGACGCGCGATTGGCACTGCGTCAAAGATGAATGCTTCCATCTTGATTGCGTTGGGAGATGTCGGTTCGATCACGATCCCGCTACTCAAATCGATGCTTGCAACTTTCTTCAGAGCGCGGTGTAGAGGCAGCCCGTGCCCATCGTCGGCAATGCGCTGTAGAAAATCCCTTGAAAATGCATGAATTGCAATGGATCCCGCCGAGTGTATAAGTCCGCCGTCGTGATGAGTCGCCTCTGCAAGGTGCGCAGGCAAGTCGCTGTATTCCAGAACCACCGTGCGATTGTGAAGCCGACAAAAGACACCGACCTTCTCGCTTGGATCGCGCTTGGCAACCACTTTGCTGGAAACTTCGCTAGAACTTTCCGGATGCGCAGTGTGCAAACCAAGAAAGAGCGGATCGACGGCCTTGACAAGTGGATTGTCAACTTGGAAGTACGAGAGTGTGTCGACTCCCTCGCGTTGCATTTCAGCAAGTGAACCACTTGCAGCAAGTGCGCGGATTGCTCCGCCATGTCCATCTGGATTCAAAGCGATCGAATCGTGTGATGCAAGTAGAATTTTCCCATCAAGCGAAAGTGATGGCAGCGTTCCTTGCGCGAAAAAACGAACAGTTTTTTCCCCAAGTTCAAACCAATTATGCTCGCGAAAGAAATCCTGAGTCGCTTGATGATTCAAAGGACTTGTCATCAGATACCACGGAATGTTTCCATGCCATCGGCGCCGCGCAGCGAGAATTGATTCCGCAAAGACTTGAAAGAGCGGCTTCTGGAGCAAGGGGGTCGCAGGAAATGTTCCCTTGGGACCATTCCAACCAAGTCGTGTTCCCTGGCCGCCTGCGACGGTGCAGCACGCAACGCGTCCGGAACTGATCATTTTTTCACCAAGTGCGAGATACTTCGCAGTGTCCAACAAGTGAGATCGCACAATTGAAACTGGCTGAATATCGACTATCGAAAAAGGCGATTTTGTATTTGTTTCAGGAGAAGCTGCGATTTCTCGCTTGAGAAGTTCAAGTGGAAGCGTTTCGCACTGCGCCAATAAATTTTCGCGCCGAGAGTCATCAAGTGATTCCCAAAATGTGAGAATATGCGATTGACCAAATGCTTCGAGACGTTCTTTGGTCTTTCGATATCGCTCTTGAAGGGAAGGCATTGTTGTATGGTTCATCTCGTTCTCACAAATCCGCTGAAATTCAAATCAGTCTGATTCGGGTGGAGCAGGATCGGACCAACCCTCCGGACGGTGCCGCACGATCTTTCCACTGAGTAGATAGATCGTTTGCTCGCAGATATTTGTGGAATGATCTGCGATGCGCTCCATATTGCGCGTTGCTCCAGTCACTCGAAATGCAAAGCGAACACTGCTCGTTCCAAGGGCTACTTGTTCTTGCGCCTGAAGAATGAGTTCGTTACGGAAACGATCAACGGTGTCGTCAAAGAGCAGGACCTGCCGTGCAAGTTCCGCATTGGAAGTCGCAAGCGCACGATTGGAATCTCGCAGCATCCCAAGAACGCTATTTGCCATCACTCGAAATGTTGGCGGCATCGGATCAGATAAATGTTGATGCCCAATGACTTGCTCTGCAATGTTGACACCGCAGTCGGCGATGCGTTCCAATTCGTTGTTGACCTTGACCAATGTCAGCACTTGCCTGATCGCATGCTCGTTTGTCTGACCCATCGCTAACAACGGAATCGAAGCTCGCTCAATCGCCACATCGATACTGTCGATCTCGTCGTCCAAAGCAACAACGGTCCGCGCCTTCGTTTCGTCGTGATCGAAGTACGACTCGATGGCAAGTGTTACGAGCGTCAAGACGCGATCTCCCTGAGCATGCAAGACTGTTTGCAGTTCATTCAACTTCGACGAAAAGGATGGCATGCACCTAGCATATCCCCGTGCCCAAATTGAGCGTGAACATCGATCATGTCGCCACCATTCGTCAGGCAAGAAGAACATGGGAGCCCGACCCAATTCTCGCTGCACGCGAGGTCGAATTGGGTGGCGCTGATGGAATCACTGTGCATCTGCGGGAAGATCGACGTCACATTCAGGATGCGGATGTTGAACAACTGCGCAAAGTCGTCGCAGTTCCGCTGAACTTCGAGATGGCAGCGACAGAGGAGATGGTCGCATTCGCACTGCGAATTCGTCCTCAGACTGCAATGCTAGTTCCTGAGGGACGACGAGAAATCACGACCGAAGGCGGACTTGATGTCGCTGCGCTTGGCGAATCGCTGCGCGCGATTGTCGATCGACTGTTTCAAGTTGGAATTGCAACGAGTGTATTTATCGACGCAGACCCTCGCCAAGTCGATGCAGCTGCAAAGATCGGCGTTGCAATTTGCGAAGTGCATACTGGACCCTATTCCCACGCGTTTCATTTGGAAGGATCGCTCGGCGCTCGTTCGCAAATGGAACTCGATCGAGTTATGCGAGTGGGTGCGCTTATCCACTCAGCAGGAATGCGCTTCAACGCAGGCCATGCGCTGAATTATGAAAATGTTGCCGCACTTTCGACGATCCCTGATCTTTCCGAATTCCACATTGGCCATTCGATCATCAGTCGTGCTGTTTTTGTGGGTATCCGTAGCGCAGTTACTGAAATGCGTGCGCTCTGCGGTCGTTAACTATTCGTTCGTGGAGAACTTTCAACAACACGAAAATCAAATGGAACTTTCGTGCAGTCGATCTCAACCATAAAAAAACCGCCTCGATGTTTCTGAGCGTTCGGCCACATGACCCGTCTGTCTGTTTCGGGCAGGCCAGTTCCATTTCCAAGCCCTGCGACTTCTTCGACAGGAACCCATTGCAATTTGCCTTCATCGAAATCCATTCGAGTGATACTTGCTGCAACGATTGGCTTCACCGATTCAAAGAGGAAGATCAGCCAGTGATGTTCATTCTGATACGCGCGTTCAGAAACAATTCCAAACAATCGGAGGTCTTGTGGATCCAACGCCAAGCCAGCCTCTTCAAAGGTCTCTCGCCGCGCACATTCGTGCGGAGATTCTCCCCGATTGAATTCGACTTTGCCTCCAATGGGGGAGTACATGCCTGGATTTGGATTCTTCAACCTGTGCAACATCAGAATGCGATTCTGTTCGTCGTAGAGATAGACCAAGACCGCAATTTTGTATGGCAGAGTGGGGGCGTTTTCCACGGGATTCATCGCTTCTCCTGCGTAAAACGCAGGAATCGTCACAGAGTTGCTCCAGCCTTGCGTGATTTGTTCAATGATGCAGCCTCGTGTCCACCAACATTTTCACCTTCGTGCGCATTGCTAATTCGCGCCTCTTGAATGAGCGTCGCAATAGTTGATCGAATGGCATCACTTGCTCGTACGAGTGGCAATCGCACTGAACCAGTATCGCGCCCAAGCAATTCCATCGCACACTTCAGAGGAACGGGGTTGACATCCAACGAGAGCAATCCGCGCGAGAGTCCGAAAAGATTTTCGTGAGAGTCACGCACCGCAGCAAGATCATTGTTTGCAATATTGCGACACAGTTGTGCAACACGATCAGGAACAAGATTGGAAACAACGCTCACGACGCCGACTGCGCCAACTGCGGCGAAACTTGCCGTCAGCGAATCGTCACCTGACAGAATCACAATCGAACAACGCCGGCGAATTTCACTTGCGGAATCCATCAAACCTGTTGCCTCTTTCAGAGCAACAATGTTTGGATGCTTGGACAATCGCTCGATTGTTTCTGGAGTAATGACAACAGCGGATCGTCCAGGGATGTTGTATAAAACGATAGGGAGTTCAGCGCTATCCGCAATCGCCATAAAATGCTGGTAAATACCCTCTTGCGAAGGCTTGTTGTAATACGGAGTCACTTGAAGTGACGCATGCGCGCCGAGTGAAGCAGCAAGTTTGTGTAGATGAATCGCATGCGAAGTGGAATTGCTCCCAGCACCAGCGATGACTTGCAGGCCAAGCGGCCTTCCAGTCTTGACTGCGCATTCAACGACGGCAATGTGTTCGTGTTCATCAAGAGTTGGAGCTTCACCAGTCGTGCCGCATGGAACGATGCCCCGCACTCCACCCTTTGCTTGAAAGTGAATATGTTCCGCAAGACGGGGGAGATCCACTGTTGCCCCGTCGCGAGAGAATGGAGTGATAAGAGCGGTGTATGCGCCTGCGAATGTCAGCATGGATTTAGTCTACAAACCGAAGCAATCGAAAGGGACTAGAAACTTGGCGATTCTGAAAATCCTGCGGCACGAGAACATTCATCGCAAAGTTGTTCGGCACGTGTGCGATCACCAGCTTCAGCGATCAATCGAATGATTGGTTCTGTGTTCGATGCACGCAGATGCACCCATCCATCGGCGAGATCAATTCGAATTCCGTCGGTCTGGTTCATCTGTGCCTCCGATCGTTTGGCGAAGAAATCGCGAACCTTGCCTAGCGCAATTGGGACTGCGCTTTGCCCACCCATTGACGCAAGATCTAGTTTTCGTTTGATCATCGAATATCTCGGTATTCCATCAATGATTTCGCTCAAAGTTCCGCCGTGATGAGCCATCAGTTCCAGAATCAGAGCCATTGAAGAGAGCGAATCACGAACCCAGCATATTTTTGGCCAGATAAATCCGCCATTGCCTTCTCCGCCACCGATTCCACCATTGCTCTTGATTCCTGCAACAACATTTGCTTCGCCGACGGCAGTGCGAATCACGCGAGATGGCGAGAATTTTGCTGCGAGATCGTCGATCATTCGAGATGTGGAAAGGTTCGTCGCAAGATCGCCATGACCGTGTCGTTGCAAAAGTCGCATGACGCCCAGAACGAGCGTGTACTCCTCGCCGATAAATTTGCCATGCTCGTCGACAACTGCGAGACGATCGGCATCGGGATCTTGCGCAAATCCTATGGCAACAGATTTTGTTGAACGAACCGTTTGGGATAACTGGCCAAGGTTCGCCTCGATCGGTTCAGGTGTGTGCGCGAATGTTCCAGTGTGTTCGCCGTTGAGGTGCACAACTTCACACCCAAGAGCGTCGAGCAACATTTTTCCTGCGCGTGATCCGCCGCCATTGACGCTATCGAGCACCACAAGAAAATGCTTCGAGCGGATCGCAGAGACATTGACATTCGCCAAGACCTTGTCGACATGCACTTGATCTCCATCGCCGCATTGAGTCCGCACCCCACGCACTCCAGAAGTCGCAATTTTTCCAGCACGAAATCGAGCGATGACTTGATTTGCCTCGTCGAGTGGCAACGCCAATCCATCTGCATTGAGTGTTTTCAATCCATTCCATTCAATTGGATTATGGCTTGCAGTCAAGACGATTCCGCCGACAGCTTCAAGATGCCCGATCATCAATCCAACTGTCGGTGTTGAGACGATTCCAAGATCGATCACATCAAATCCTGCCGCGCATAATCCTTCGCACGCCGCATCTGCAAGCAGGGAGCCCGATCCACGCCCGTCGCGTCCAACAATGAGTTTCGGTCGAGCATTCGCAGGCAACGCACTTCGAATGTGATCCGCAAATGCGGCAGAAAAGTTTCGCGCGACATCCGGGGTCATTGACTTGCCAACAAGTCCTCGAGCGCCTGAAACAGAAAGCATGAGTGGAGCGTCTTGCACAAGGAGAAATCTAGTCGTTCTACATAGAAGCGGGGAATGACAGCACAAGGGCTATACTCGAATGATGTTCGAACTTGAAGTACGGCGGATTTTTTCGGCCGCTCATGCAATTGTGATTCGTGGCGAGCGAGAAGCGATTCATGGTCATGATTGGCACGTTGAAGTTGTCGTCAGCGCATCAAAGCTTGACCAAGATGGTTTGGCTTGTGATTTTCATGCCCTTGAAGCGAGTCTCGACAATGTCCTCCGCCCATTTTGCTCAAGAAATTTGAACGAAACGCCTCCATTTGATGTCGTGAACCCAACCGCCGAAGCCGTCGCGAAACACATTGCCACAGAAATGGCGGCTCGCATTCCGAACCAAGTTTCGATCCGATCGGTCCGTGTCACCGAAGCTCCAGGTTGCTCTGCTCGTTATGTACTCTCTCCAAACGCATTGAAGAACGATGTGTGAGATCGCTTATGACTAAATCGCAAGCAAACTTCGACCCATTTTTCGATGCTCCAAGTTCGGATGGTTCTGGCGATCCGAATCGATTCTTCAATCGCGATCATTCGTGGCTCGAATTCAATGCCCGAGTTCTAGAGATGTGCGCAGATGCGCGGACTCCACTCTTGGAGCGCGTTCGATTCATGGCCATCTATACACGCAATCTCGACGAGTTTTACATGAAACGAGTCGGTGCGATGAGGCATGCGATTGAAGTTGGAACGAGCCCGACGAATTTCGAGCCGCTCACTCCTGCACAAGTTCTGCACACTGTTCGGACTCGCGTGCTTGCTCTCGATGGGTTGCAAGCAAAAATTCTCACGGAGCAGTTGCTCCCAGAATTGCGTACTGCAGGAATCGCTCTCTTGCAGTGGAGCGATCTTTCAGAGTCCGAGCGTGCGGAAGCTCAAGCCTGGTTCCGTCGGAATATCTTTCCAATATTGACCCCACTTGCGGTTGATCCAGGACATCGTTTCCCGTTCATCTCCAATATGAGCGTCTCACTTGGTTTGGTCGTGCGCCGTCCAGGTGAACCAGAGACGATGTTCGCTCGTGTCAAGATCCCTGAATCACCGACTCGAATGTATGAACTGAGATCGGGCAAGAGATTTCTTCCAGTGCAAGAAATCATCGAACATAATTTGGAAGAACTCTTTCCCGGGATGGAAATTCTCCAAGTGCTTCCATTTCGTGTGACGCGCGATGCAGAGATCGAAGCAGAGCGCGACGCATCCGACGATTTGCTTATCTCCGTTGAGCAGAAATTGAAGGAAAGGAAGTTTGCACGAGTCGTTCGCCTCGAAGTTGCATCTGGTGCAAGCCCTCGAATTCTGCGCTTTTTAATGGAAGAACTCGATCTTGGCGCAGAAGACATTTACGAAACCTCTGGGCTGACGGACTACGGGATTTTGGATGCAATCGCAGATGTCGATCTGCCAGCACTGAAATATTCTCGGTGGACTCCGCTTCCTCCATCCGAACTTTCAACCGAAGGCACCGCAAGCATTTTTTCTCAGATTCGCAAGGGCGACATTCTTATGCATCATCCGTATCAAAGTTTTGACCACAGCGTTGAAAAGTTTATCATTGCCGCAGCGGATGATCCAAAAGTTCTTTGCATCAAGCAGTCGCTCTATCGCACTTCTGGCGACAGCCCATTCATCGCAAGTCTAATTCGCGCTGCGGAAAGTGGAAAGCAAGTTGCGGTGTTGGTCGAGCTTCGAGCGCGCTTCGACGAAGCTCGTAATATCGAATGGGCTCGCAAGTTGGAAAACGCTGGTGTCCATGTTGCATACGGTGTGATTGGTTTGAAGACCCACACGAAGACCGCACTTGTTGTTCGGCAGGAGTCCGACGGCATTCGCTGCTATGGCCATGTCGGGACTGGAAATTACAACGCACGAACTGCTCGTATCTATGAGGATTTCGGAATCTTGACAAGTGATCCGTTGATCACCGAGGATCTTGTGGGTCTCTTCAATTACATGACGGGTCGTTCGAGACAAACAAAGTTCAATAAATTATTGATCGCTCCAGTCAGTATGAAGCGGCGATTCATCGAACTCATCGAACGCGAAATCGAGCTGCATTCTGCGAAGCGTCCAGGAAGAATCATCGCCAAGATGAATCAAATTGAAGATCGCAGCGTGATGGATGCGCTTTATCGCGCAAGCAAGGCTGGGGTACAAATCGATTTGATTGTTCGTGGATTCTGTTGCATTCGACCTGGTGTTCCTGGCTTATCAGAGAACATTCGAGTTCGCTCGCTCATCGGAAGGTTCTTGGAACACAGTCGGGTTTTCTATTTTGGCGCAGGAAAAGCAGAACCGCTCGATGGCGACTTTTTCATCGGTAGTGCTGATTGGATGTATCGCAACTTACAGACACGCGTTGAAGCTGCAACGCCGATCGAAAAATTGGAGCATCGCCGAGTTCTCTGGACGACTTTGGAATATTCGTTGCAAGATGTCAGGCAATCTTGGCAACTTCTTCCCAATGGGTCCTATCAGCGCGTATGCGATGATGGCATTCCTACGGATGATCCACGAAGATTGGGATTGCATCAACGACTGATGAACGATGCGTTGGCATCACATGCACGAAGCCAAGGGGAAACCACTTCACTTTCCGATGCTGTCAGCGAGAATTTACAGCAGGAGCCTCAACTCCAATCAAAGTCTCGTCGCCCGAACCAGAAAAATCAACGTTTGGCCGACTGATTCCCAAATCGTAAAGTGTTTTAGCCATCTGCCCAGGCAGCAGATACTTAAGATTTCCGCTGGCTTTCCATTGGGTGATTGGATCCATGTTTCCTTCATGCCGTATGACAACCGGAAGTGAATCAAAGGTAATCGATCGAGCTGGAAGTGTTCGACTTGCAATCCAAACGTTGCTCCAGGTTTTCAAGTTTGTCGAAACTTCATATCTCCAATTATCAAGAATCAGTGGCAAGTCAGTTGGATTTCGCATTTCAATGCGCAGCGTGTATTCGCCGGCACTCGGTTGCTCCGAGACCTTGTCAAGCGAAGTCACACGCACTTCTGGAGTAGCAGTGCATCCAATCAGAAGGCATGGCAACATCAGTATTGCAAGGAGTCTGGCGAACATAAGCACAATCTATACCCTTCAGCGACATAAGATGTACTGCGTGCTTTCAATCATTTTGCGTAATCCCAGTTTGTCCCCAGGAAGACATATTGCAAATCCTGTTCTTTGTGCATTGCTTTGTCTATTGGCAGCCACGCTCAACTCTCGCGTAATCGCTCAAGAATTCGCAGTTGTCGCTGTTGATGACTCTCCCGCTGCGGAACAAATGTTGTCACAAGCCGAAGATCAAGCAGCGAACAATCCTGTCGAGTCCGCACGGTTGATCAGTCGTGTTCTGGAAGAATTTGGACGCAAGTTGGTCAAAATCTCTGGAGAGCAAGATCGATTTGTAGATGGCCGATCTCGCGCAGAGTCATTCTTGCGATCACATCCACAGGTGTTAGAGCGATTCCGTGTCGCTCAGAATGGAGAAGCGGAAAGATTGGTCGCAGAAGGGCAAGACCGAAAAGTTGTCGAGACTCGTCTTCTGACTTCAGCGGGACTTCTTGCCGCAGTTCGCGAAACTCAGCGCGCAATCGAGTTGGCGGAATTCGCATCAGCACAAAATATTCTTGATTCGATCAAGGATCATCCAGATATTGCAGCGCTCGATCAAGCAACATATACAACTCTTGTCGTGCTGACAGCCTGGGGAAACGGCGATGATGCCAGATCGTCCGCTGTTCTCGAAGCGCTCGCAATTTCCTCTGTTGAAAACTTGCGTCAATTGGGAAAGAGACTCGCAATCACGATCACAAATCCAATTGTGGGAAAGAAAGACGCGATCGATCCACTCGCTCCATCGAGATTTGGTCCGCTTTCAAACAATATGGTTCAACTCTGGAGCGAGCCTCTTGAAAATTCTCCTTACTCACGTCTTCAAGATTCAATCGAACGTGGGATTCCCTTCAACGCAGAAGGATCTGCTGCAGACGGACGATTTCTTGTATCGATTCCAACGATTGATGGATCACGGGTACTCATCAACGAGGCGTATGTTCTTCGTGTATTTGACGCATTTTCCCATTTTCCCAAGTGGCGTCAGGCAATAGGAAGCGCAAATTCGCCGAGGAGCGATGCACAAGCTGGCGATCTTGAAGTCGTTGTTGTTGCATCGGATTGCGTCTTGGCTCTTTCAGGTCATGCTCTTGGAACAGAGCGCAGCGGTGGTGGCCGTCTTGTTTGTTTAGATTTGCTGACTGGTCGTAAAAGATGGGAACTCGCTCCAGATCGATTCGGTGATCAATCTGAAATTCGCGAATTCTTTTTTTATGGTGCACCGACAGTAGTTCACAATACAGTTGTGTTGCTTGGTCGAAAGGTCACGGGTCGTCTCGAAACAGTTTCAATAGTTGTTGGAGTGAATCTCCAATCAGGCGAAATCGAATGGATCACGCCAGTCGGGGCCGCACCGGGAATTCGTACTGGAGGAGCTCGCCCATACACAACGCCGACAAGTTTTGGTGGCCAAGTCTTTGTCTCGACTGGTGCTGGAACATCAGCATGCATCAATGTGAGCGATGGGCGCATTCGATGGATTCGCCGCGATCCTGTGTCAATTCGTGATATGCAAATGGATTTCATGCCATGGGAAATGGGTGGCGCAGTTCTCACAACGAGAGGTCTCATGACGATTGCTCCTGGTGGAACAGAATTGCAGCTCCTTTCTAGTGATACCGGAGAAGAAATCGATTCATTCCCGATTGGAGTTGCAACCAAGTGGGGTGCGATTCGATATCTCTTGACCGATCGAGATCGCTCGTTGATCTATGGCGTGGGTGATGGAATCACTGCATTCAAAGTGAGCGATCTTCGAACACCCATTTGGAAATTCCCTGCTATTCCAGCTGAAAATAGCAATATTCCAAGATTTGATCGATCAGTCATTCGAGGTCGAGTCCAATCGGGTTGGATGGAAAGTGGCCGTCCGGGCTTGATCGTTGCAATGGGAACGAATGCATTGCTTCTCAACGGTGATGATGGCACGACAGTTCTCTCTATTCCGTGTGAGGGTCCAGCAAACATCGTTGCTTGCGATGGAGTGATCGCCGCTGCAACCAATGACTCTCTTCAAGTATTGATGGACGCGACTCGTGCCAAGCAGATATTGATCGCCGCTGCCAATGATCGACCGCAAGATGCAGATGCCATCATCGGGCTTGTCGAATTTGCGCTGCGGGCTCGCGACGCAGATCTCTTACGAATTGCGACAAAGTCCATCGAGCCTGCAATCGAGACAACTCGCAAAAGTCCTCAGCGTCGCAGTCGATTCATTTCGATATTGATCGATGCCGCACGAAGTGGTCTCTTGGGACGCGATGGATCGGATGCACTCTTCGAATCGATTGTTCGTGCGCACCCCAATGACACCGAGCGTGCGATGGCACTTCTCGCTCAGGGAGATTGGCTTGCAGAATCGGGTCGTATAGGTGGAGCAATCGCAGTGTGGAGATTGTTGTTGGCCGATGTGAATGCATCCTCAGTGAGGATTGCCGATTTGGATACAAAATCTCAATCATCTGTGCGCAGTGGTTCGGCTGCAGCATTGCAGCGTCTCGAGAAAATAGCTTTGATGGACGGTGCTCCTGCGGAATCCAAACAGGCTTCGGAGAGTTCTCCATCAAGTGCCTCCGCATTGCAGCTCGAGCTCTTTGCAAGTCGTATGCCGTGCACAGTGGATGCGGCACGCGCTTGGATTCAGGCCGCGCAATTGCGAGTCAACGAAAAAGAATTCGCAATTGCAGCGGGGGATTCTGCTGCTGCGGTTGATTCTGCAATCACCACAATGAGTCGAACAGTCGTGACCGAAATTCTCAATCAAGCTGTTGCGCTGATGAAAAAATCAAATCTAGAATTTACTGCTGCGCAATTGCTCGATCGCGCTGTTATGGCTGGGTTCGATGTTCCGTTGACTTCGCTAGGTGGACTTGATGCATCTCGTGCGCTCTTGGCATCGCCCGCAGCAACGCTTGTCGAGAATCTCCCACGACCAGTTGCGGCAACCGAAGTCATTACTCCTACGACAGAAGTCACAGCACGAAGTCTTCCTGGAATTCTTGTGCCTGTTGGCAATAATGGAACATCCAACGCCGCAAATACAAAAACGTATCTCTTGGTTGATAGCACCCTCAAATGTATTGCTGCGTCGGATTTGGCGTCACTTTGGACGGTTCCACTTCGAGCAGAACTGCTGCGAGTTGATCTGATTCGCGATGGCGTACTGGTGATCGACCAACCAATGCGCGAGAGGCGCGGAGCACAAAAATTCGACGATGCAGGAAAACTTCGTTGGAAGGTCGATGATTTCTCAATCGCAGTTTCTGAAAATGGTGTTGTGGGTGATCAAACAGAGTGTCTCGTAGTGACAGGTCAGCAGAATGTCGTCGCCGTTCGAATCGATGGCGTTGTTGGTGCGTTCGATCTTTCTGACGGACAACCCAAATGGCGCGTCGCAACGACAGTTGAAGAAATCGGGTGCATTGATTCAAGCGAGACTTTGGTTGTGCTTGCAGGCACGAGAATCAAGAACGATTCGAGAAAATCTCTGATCGTTGCTCTAGATCAATCGACTGGGAAGACTCTTGCGGAATTGGCAGTACCCGATGACGAACAAGTTCGATGGGTGCATTCCGTGGGACCAGGGGAAATTGCATTCGGCACAACCGTAAGTGTTGGTCGCTGGCAGATATTCGGACCCGCACCAGGACTCCGTTGGATTTCAAAAAGCGCAAAGTTTCAAGGAACTGTTGCAAGTGAGATGTTGGGATGGAAAATACTCGTTACCGATGGATCCGATCAATCAAATATCTTGGATTGGCGTTCTGGATTGATCGAGCATGCACGATTTGGCTCGTCGTCAAAGTTGGCTAAAGAGGATCGACCAATACGGTGGATTCGCAGCGGCCCAAATATCGTGGGCTGGTCTCGCACTGTCATAAACCTTTTCACCCTTGGTGGCGAATTGGTTGGTTCATCAAGTTTGCACGGCGTACGCAGAATTCAAGATGTTCTTCTCGCAAGTGGCGCAATCGTTGCAGTTGAACAAATAAATAATGCAAATGATCCAAGAGATTTCGGGGTTGGCCGAGCGAGTTCCCGAACGCTCATCCACCGATTCGGCTGGAATGACGGAGGGCGAATAATAGGCTCTGCCCTCGAAGTGGATATCGCTGATGGGCGTTTCGACCGAGTGCAACTCTTGGATGGGTGGATTCTGATGGGTGAGGCTCAAACAACCCTTGCAATTCCCCTTCCTTAATAGGGGGTTGACATACTCACCAAGAAAGGCGATATTCCCACGCCTAATAGGAGTATGAATCGAATGTTCTCACAAGATACAAAACAATTGAAATGGTCTTTGTCTACTTGGCAACGCACGCAATCTTTGCAATTACCTACTCGACTTATCGTTGGATATGACGAGGAAGAAGAGAAGGATTTCGAGCTCGAAGAAGAAGATGATTTCGATGACGAAGAGTTCGGCGACGAAGATGGATTTAGCGATGAGGAAGACGCTTCAAAGCTTGCGACTGATACAGATGATGAAGAAAGCGAAGACGAACTTGAAGATGATGCAGATGAAGAAGGCCCAGAACTAATGTCCAACGACAAGTTGGAAGGTACTGGAAAAAAAGAAAAATCTGACGGCGACGGCGGTGGCGGCGGCGGCGGCGACGACGACGATGCCGATGACGACGACGATGACGATGACGATGACGATGACGATGACGATGACGATGACGATGACGATGACGATGACGATGACGATGACGATGACGATGACGATGACGACGACGACGACGACGACGACGACGATGACGACGACGACGACGACGATGATGATGTCAAGCCATCAAATGGCTCAAGGGCGAAAGAGTCTGAAAAGAAGGCTAAGAAGGCTTTGAAAGCCAAAAAGGCTAAGAAAGCCAAAAAAGCTAAGAAGGCCAAAGAGGCCAAAGAGGCTCTCGACGATGACGACGATGACGATATCGAAGAGCGCGATATCTGAATGAGCTTTTCTTGAGTGTTGTTTATTTCTCAGTCGGAGCCAAATCGATTCGTGCAATGTTCAATGTGCCTCGACCTGGTTGAGCCACAATGATCACAGATCCTTCCCCTCGACCAATTGGAATCCAAAGCGACTCCATCATTTTTGTGCTTTGTTGATGATCTTTCGAGCCACCTTCGACTGGTGCTGATTCGACTGCAATTTGAGTTGCAGACGATGCGACGATTTTTGTCTGCGAAATAGCAATCGCCGCAGAGCAATTTGGGCTCGTTAACGCAATCCGATTGTTCGAAGGATTCCAAATTGCGATTCGACCAAAGCGTGGATGGAAAAAATAGAACCGCGGATCGTAGGACTCTCCGCCAGTTCGTAGAGGGATCACCGTTTGGTATGCCATCCGAACATCAGCTCGCCAAGAGAGATCTATAGAAATGATCGGTGTCGTGCTGATCGTCCCCGAGATTGGGAATGCACAAGCCGAAAGAACGCCGTCACGCAATCGAAGGGCATACAGAAATTTCCCATCAGCCGAAAAACTTGGCGCAAGCCATAATCCATCTTGAGGGGGTGGAATTTCATGAATGGCTTCCCCTCGTTTCACCAAAAGTGAAAATTTCTCCACTTCGCGTCGCCGATGACACCAAGCCAATTCGCCTGTAGGGCCCAGCGACGCAAATGCGTTGACATGTTCATCCGAAACGAGCCAGGTCGGTTCTCCGCCTTGCCAAGCGACCTTTCCAATCCACCGCGCGCCATCCACTCGTGGACTTTCCACTAGAAAACCCTCTGAATCCGCAGACCTACCAAGCAGTAAGTCATTTCCCACGACATCGAGAAGCGGAGCGTTTGTCTCTTCGCCGGCTATCGCGTCAGTCTTTGCACAAAGCGGAGCAATCGCAATCCGCCCAGCATCTGGAACTCCGCTATCAACGGATGCAAGCAATGTTGGCCAATCTGCGGAACTTGAAATTTGAATCGCAGCTGAACATCCATCTGGAGAGAGAATGGGCAGGGCAAAGCCGTCATATTCGACGGTCTTTAGGTGCGCAAACTGAAACCGAACAACAGTATCACTTGTCTGAAAAGGCTTTGTCGAACTTTGCTCTGCAAGAGAAAGATCTCCTTCAGTTTTTCCAGAATTTGAGTTCGCAAGTTGAGATTGAGTAAAGCGCGATCCACTCGAACAGCCAACTGCAATCGATAGACCTATGAGTGCAACCACCGATGGCACTCTGAAAGAGCGCCAAACCTGCCGCAATTCATGCGGTTGGCTTCGCATCAGACTTACGGGTTCGAAGGTTCAATTGGCGCAAGCGGATCAACGGGTTTTCCACCTGATTTGTCAGGCATCATCAACTTATGCTTTTCAACCATACTTTCCGATTCCGCAGTGAGCGGCTTCGAAAGGACTTCGAGGCGTTCGCGTTCGTCAGCATTGAAGTTCGTGTCATTTTCATCTGGAGTGTCCACCACGGTTGGCGTGACAAAGATCAGCAGTTCCTTACTGAATGAATTCGAATTCTTGTTGCTGAATAGAAGATCAAGAATTGGGATGCTGCCCAGAATTGGAAACCCATTCTGTTCCTTCGCTTGCGATTCCACGCGGACTCCACTGATGACAATAGTCTGATTATTCTTGACGGTGACAATGGTATTTGTCGAACGTCTGGAAATCACAGGGTTGCCACTACCTCCAACATTGAGAGCTGATGTTGTGTTGATATTCGAGAGAAGAACTTTGATCTCCATCGCCACATTTTTCTCTTTTGTAATGCGCGGACGAACATTCAAACCAATACCTACTGGTATCTGATCAAAGCTACTCGTTGTTCCACCGCCAGTTGATCCACCAGTTGTAGAGCCAGTAAGAAAAGGAACGTCATCGCCAGCAAAGAATTCTGCCAATTGATTATCACTCGTAAAGACGCGCGGTTGTTGCAGAATTCGAACGGATGTGTCTCGTTGGAGTGCTTGCAGAATGACTGTTGCATCGACACCGAAAGTAAAGCTTGATGTATTCAGATCCCCTGGAAAAATATTATCTTTTGATCCTTCGAATTTAGCACTTTCGATAACAACGGCATTGTTGGGATTTGCAGGTTTAATAGTTCCGCTTTGACCAAATTGAATCCCCATTGCAAACTGATCACCAAGTTCCACCTCAGCCAAAATGCTCGAGATCATGACCTGTCGTCCAGGTTGGTCAAGTTCCGAAATCAGTTCAAGGACAGCGGTCTGAATTTCAGGGGTGGCAAGAACCAGAAGAGAATTTTGATTTGCATTTGGAACAACGCGGCTCTTGCCGATAACCGCGCTGACTTCCGTGGATTCTGCGCCATTCGCACCACCCCGAGCGTTCTGCCATGGGAACTCGATGGTTGTCGCGCTGGCCGATCCTCCCGATCCTGATCCTGTTCCAGCGGTGTTCGATGAATCGGTTGCGCCACCAGCATCAAAAGCAGAACTTGGATCGCTCACGCCTTGTTCTGGCGCAGTAATGCCAGCTCCTGAGCCACTCTCGGCGAGCAATGCATTGATGATTTCTGCAAGTCCAATTGCGCTGGCGTATTTCAACTGAACATTGGTCGGCATTCCAACGGTCAGAGGCGTGTCGATTTTTGAGAGTAATTCGTCAAGCCACACAAAGTTGTCTGGGGTCTTGGTGACAATGATCAAGCGATTCGAATCTGGATATGCCTCGATACGGAAGATATTTGCCACTGCGACATCCGCTCCAGAGTCGCCTCCTCCGCCACCACCTCCAGCAAGTCGAGTGGCTCCACCTCGATTTCCTTGTGAGCGACTCGCTGAGCCAGATTCGAGCAGTGATTGCAAGAGATCTTTCACCTTGAGCGGGTCGGTGTACTTCAGGTCGTACGACTTAAAAATCGCACCATTTTTTGTAGGGGGAATATCCCACGATGTCGCAATCATCTCGCCAATCTTTGCCAGCGTGCTTGGATCAGATCGAACGGTGATGGAGTTTGTGGCTGCAAGAACTGTAACAACCAGAGTTGGTCCTTCAGCACCGCCAGCGGCAGGTGCAGCGGGTTGATTTGGATTCTGGCCTGGTCGTTGATTTTGTCTGCTTGGAGTTCGTGCAGTTGATCCAGTACTTCCCGAGCCAGAAAAGATTGCTGTGATTGCATCAGAGACGAGTGTTGCATCAGCATTTCGAAGCCGAAATGTCTCTGTGCGAGTATCGGAGAATGGTTCAACATCCAACACATTAATAATGTCTTGGCAGCGTTTCGCTAATCCCACGTCGCCTTCAAGGATGATCTGATTTGAATTATTGTCAACATCCAACTTCGCATAATCCGGCATCGAAGAACTCAAACGGTCATAGATCGACTGAGCGCGTGTATTTTCGATGCCGAAAATCTTGATGACTACTTGCCCATTTTCTTCAAGTCGCAATACGTCGACGGATGGTCCAAGAACCATTGCAGGTTGTAATTTGCCGACATTCGTCAGCATGTCCACCATAATCAGTTCATCTGTTTCAACCACTCCGATGTCATTCAGACGGAATGCTTGAAAAATTAATTCGAGGGCTTTGAGGCGGGTGACAGGCTTATCGTTTAAAATGCTGATGACTTGCGTACGGAGTTGAGCCATTCTTGGCAAGACAGCTTTTCCCGTGCATTCCATAATGAATGGAAAGAGTTCTTCAACTTTGATTTCCTTAAAATTGACCTGAAATGTTTCTGTCATGTCAACTTGCCTTCGATCTGATCGAAATTGGCGGATGATCGGTGGTGTTGCTGTATCGAGCAGAGTGAGATCATCAGCGAGCTGAGCATCGACCACATCAACTTCAGCTGGAGAATCACCAGGCGCAGGTTGTTCAATTGGCGCTTCTGCTTCCGGCGGAGCTTGCACAGCGGGTTGCACTGTCACAGGTGCAGGTGAGACTGGAATTGCCGGAGCTTGCACAGCGGGTTGCACTGTCACCGGTGCAGGTGAGACTGGAACTGCCGGAGCTTGCACAGCGGGTTGCACTGTCACCGGTGCAGGTGAGACTGGAACCGGCGCAGGCGCTACTTGGGGAACCGTTTCTGGCACTGGCACTGGCACTGGCGCTGGCACTGGCACTGGCGCTGGCACTGGCGCTGGCGCTGGCACTCGGGGCTGAGAATTCGGTTGAACCCCTCGACTGGACGGCGACTGAATTGCTCCGATCGCAGAGAAGGCAACTATGAAAATTCCAATAGCTGATGCCAAAGAAATTGCAGGAAATCGCCCAAAGTTGAGCAGTTGGTTTGTGTTTGGTCGATTCTGTGGACTCAAGTCGTATGCTCCAAAGTGGGTTGATCCAGAAGTGAAACGGTCGAAATCAAACTCGATTGCTTGAAATTAGCGATTAAAACTAGATTGACGCTCTCTCAGAAGACCAAATTCGCTCCGAAGTCGATCTTGGGTCGCTTGATCAAGTCCTTGGGTTTGACGCGCTCGCGCTACGCGCGCAAGTGCTGATGCGACATCGCCTTGCGACATAGTAGAAATTTGCTCAGCGGTTATGGGTTGCAGGGACTCGCTATGCGAAGGAATCGTTGGCGGCACTGGCGGTGGTTGAGTTTGACCACTACTCGTGAAACCTTCCGAGGAACGAGGCGAAACCGGCGCAACAATTCGTGGGGTCGCCCTTTCAGCATCCGATGAATCAGGATCGGGTTCATCTCCTGTATCAACAGCGGTTTCAATTTGAATGGGTGGCGTTATCGCGACTGGAGGAGTTGCTGGATTTGCAGGATTTGGTCTTTCAATCTTTTCGTTCGTCACCGATTTTGTTTGTTCGGCCTGAACTTTGACAATCGGTGGAGTCCTTGTAGAAGATTTGCTAAATGGCATAGACAGCTTTGTCAAGTCCGTCGGCTCCCAGATCGAAACTGAATAAGTTCCACCCATATGCCCAATTTTCATATTGAAAGGTGGCTCGACTGCGAGGACCTTGATTCCGTTCTTTTCTTCTCCAACCAGAATTGTCAAGTCGCTTCCGAAGAAGACGAGCGAACCAAGCACTCCAGTTGGCTTCGTCCCCGTGTATTCCGAAGGAGCAACTGGCGGCGGTGGCGGCGGCGGCGGTGGTGGTGGAGCAACTGGCGCAGGCGTTGGTGTGGCTGGTCTTGGTGGTGGCGATGGCATCATGAACAAACTGCGTCCAGTGAAACGATCAACAGATACTTTGATCAATTCTTCGTGTTGCTCTATCGCCTTGCTCATAGCGGAAGTTGTCTCGTTTTGCGACTGAGATGTGAAAAGTGTGAAGGCAATTGGCAACAACTCTGCGGCAACGACCCATACACAGCTCGCAATTGCAAGAAGACTTCCGATCAGTGGAATAGACCATCGCGGATCGATTCCGAATGGATTTTTCTTCAAACTTCCCCGATCATTCGAAAATTTATGTCCATTCGAATTGGCAGGACTTGCAGAGTCGCTCATGTCCCGCCTTTCTTGCGTGTATCTCGAGAGGCAATCGCCCACGCTTCAGCTGAAAGCCGGATGTCGATCTTCTTTTGACTTTCAAGCCAACGAATTTTAATCGAGTTCAGCGAATCGATCGATGGGTTGTTTTCGAAATCACTAATTATTTGAGCCAAATCGTCCGGAGAAATTTCGAATTGGACATCGCCCCGTATGCGCTCGATTCGACCTCCAGTGCCAGCAATTTCAGGCATCGAATTTTGCGTCAGTTTTCCCGCAGAAATCGCGTCATAACCGTACAAAGTGATGCGGTGCTTTTTCATTGTTTCGTTCACAGCTAGCGCAAGACTCTCAGATGTTTTTGCAACATCGTTTGGAATCTCGATTGAGCCGAACGCGATTGCTGAAAGTTTTACATTCTCTGCGAGAGAATCGCGTTGTGAAGCGCCACGTTCGATTAATGCTTGAAGGCGGTTTCCCTCTGTCGCCCATATCCGCGCATAGTTCCAACAGTAATCATCTAAGAACACATAGACAAATAGAGCACCAACACAGATGACCACCACACGCCAATGAGGTTTCAAATCGAGAAACCGCGCAGTCAGGTTTTTCTGTGAAGTACTCATTTCTTTTTCGCCTGATCCAAAAGGAGATAAAACTCTTCACGCAATCGCGCTTCAACTGCTGGATCGATACCAGAAATTCCGCGAGCTTTCGAAACTCTCGCGAGTGCTTCACGAGCTTCCGTTTGTGTCATCGAAGAAATTTGTTCGCTGGAAAGCGGAGGAGGTATAGCCATCGCATCATCTCCAGTTCCTCCTCGACCTCGACGAGCAGCATCAGGAGCCGCAGTTCCTGCGGAAGAACTTCTTCGCTGCAATGATCGGCTATCGCTGGCATTCCCTGAAGTGGAATTTGAATCGCTAGTTTGATTGGCCAGTTGATCGCTTGATTCGGTGCCTTGCTCCGAATCCATTGGCGCAGTTTCTGTTGCCGATGATTTGGAAATTTGAGTGTGTGACGCCGAAACTTCATCTGGCGGAGACTGTTCGTCGCTGCCCAAACTCGCCGTAGAACCGATCGTTGTTGGAGCGGGTCCATAGCGCCTGTCGCGCAAAGTTCGCAGAGCAAAGTCTTGAGCGTCTGGATACTTCGGGATAAACAAAGGCTTGGCAACAGACGCACTGATTGTGAATTTCAGTACCCCATTTGCATTTGGAGGATCCCAATTTTTTTCGATTCGATCAAAGACTCTTGATTCTCGAAGTTGTCGCTCCATCAGAAGTATTGCTTCTGCGGCAGTGTTGCCTCCTTGTGGTTTTGCATTTCCTTGCACGGTGATTGGTGCACCTTGATTGAGTCCAATAGATTCAAGTTCGATTCCTTCGGGTGTACATGAAGCAAGGTCAGCAAGCAATTTTCCCATCGGCCAAGCATTCTTTTCATAATCTCGATACATGCCATTCTGTTTATCCCAAAGGATGAGCGTCCGTTCATACGCTTCAGAATTCGGCAAGACCCACTGCAGGTACAGAAGTCGACTTCCAGAAAGTGCAGGAGGAGCGATGGCAATCAATAACAGCGCTGCGATGCCGATACGAATTGCGATCTTTGGCTTACTGGCTGCGGAAATAATGCGCGCAAGAATCTGTTCGTTTTCCTTTGCGACCTTCGCTTTCAGAGATGCGATTCGAGCAAGCGGTCCGCTCAAAGCGATCGCAGTACCAAGCAGTATTCCATTTTGCTGCCACCAAGGTTCGTCGGTTGGACTGGAACCTGCCAGAGTTTGAAATGATGAAAAACTTCCAGAAAGTGGGGCAAGAAGTCCATCAGTCTGACCGATGAGCACTGCGTGAAGAGCGTCCAATGCCGACTGAATAGATTGCTTTGGAATATCTGCGAGCATCAGAGTTTCTGATGTGCTTCGAATGACTGAAGCACGCCATTCAGATTCATCACTTCCATCTTCTCGCAGCGTTCGAAAAGCACTATGAATTCCATCGGAATACGCAATAGATATCGCGCCAGTTGCGCGTTCAAGGTGCACGGCGAGTGACTCTCGATCGCCTTGAGTAATCGCACCAGTTACCAATGCGACAAGAGCGGCGATCGGCGGGGCGTAGAGTATTTCGCTTTGATGTGAAAACGACGAAGGGAGCAGTGGACCATCGCTTGAAGTCGGCCAATCGACCACCAATCCAATTCGATCTCGATCTGGATCGTTGGTGGGAAGAAGAGCCGCATTCGTTCTCCATCGTGCAGAGCCACCAAGCAAGATGTTTTCAACCTGAAGCCTGAGCGCCATTTCCAATTGATCAGGCGAAGCAGGGGGCATTTTCAATGTTCGACAGATGACATCGCTGCCAGCAAGCATGACAACTGTTTGTGAAGCGAGATGTTTTTCGATCCAAGGGCGAGCATCTTCAATCCCAGTTTCACCTGGAAATGATTCCCACTGAAGCATCTCTGCGCGGCCATCTGCGATACGGACTAAAAGGGCATCGCAGCTCATGAGAGTTTTTCCCAAAAACTTCACAGCCAAAATCGCAAAGCGACTCGGATCCGTTTGAGGGGCAGTTTTTTTCTTGCCCGTTATTTCCGCGGACTTCTTGCTTGGCTCTTTCGTTTTCGACGATGTGAAATTCATGGACACTCTTGGCTTTATGGTTCTCTATACATCAATATCTGCGCAGGCAATGTTGAACGATCAACTGTCACCATTATTTCGGATTCTCCGCCAACAGTAACGGATCGTCCACGACTGGTAATAGTAAAGACGAAACTTTGGACATCCAGTTTCGATGCAAGGGATGAAAGTATTTGTGGAGTCATTCCAGGTATATCAAGAACAGCCGCAAGACTTGTCAGTCCAGTCACTTTCGCATCACGCCTCGATAGAAGGCTATCGACAAGCTTGGGGTTCATGTCGAAGACTTCCTTTAAGACTCTGCCCGAGACAGTATTCACATTCATCTTGCCTGGTTCAGGTCGAATGAATTCTTTGAGAGTGCATTCATTCATAACTCTTCCAATTGTGGCAACATCCAGATTCGCAGGACCGGCTTGGGTGACTCCGCCAGTTGTAGCAGTGCGTCCACCGCTTGATCTTCCCGTTCGCCCTTGCGCGGCGGAATCTTCGGAACTCTTGCCACTAGCACCACCGCTGAATCCTGGGGAACCGGAGGCGTTCGATGCTCCTCCCTGAGAGAGAGTCGAAAGTGGTAGGACCAAGAGTTGCTCCAATCGAGCATTTGGAGTTTTGGCATATGCAAGAAGTGCGCTTGCTTGCGTTGCTGTTAACCCCAATCGCTCCACAACTTCTTCACTCGTTGCAATCGCAAGATTCAATCGGTCTTCTCCGCTTGCGGCGCGAGGTGATGTGCGAGAACTCGCAGTTAAAACATCAGACCATCCCGCATTCAAAATCCCATCGGGATTATCTTCCGGCCAAGTTTGTTCGCCGTCATCTTCATTGGGATCTATGCGACCATTCAAATTCCAATCTTCTTCGCGAGTGAGATCTGGCCAGACTCCAGCAACTAATTCGATTTCAGCGAAATTTCGAAAGTTCGCATTTCGAGGTTCAAAGGACTTGCCTCGATTTTGGTAAAACGTTTTTTCAGCACCAAGCATTCCAGCATCTTCATTTCCATCTCGCCAATCGATGATCGCTCCGACAACGTCAGGTGTCATATCTTCGATGTTCATCAACTCGGCACTACTGAGAAGATTGATATTCGCTTTTGAATGTTCATCAAGGGGGCCTGCAATTTCAAAACCATCTAGAAAGTGTCGAATGTCATATGTTCCAGTTTCTAATTTTCCAAATGAATGATCCTCAAGATCTAGAATCAATGCGAGTGCGTCATCAGGGTCAGGATTTTCCGTGTGGTATTCCATGATTGCGATCATCGTTTCGACGCCTGCGCGTGCGGCCCAGCGTGCTTGCACACGAGCGATCGCGTCATTTCCCAATGAAGCTTGTCGAAAAGAGAGAATCTGAAGTCCCCCAACGATTGCCGCAGCGATAGCAACTGCCCAAATCACAATGACGAGCACTGATCCGCGCCGAATGTTGAAATTGGCAGACTTCAATTTGGTCGACCTCCAGGTCCTTGATTTGAAGGGGGATTTCCACCCATACCACCGCCTGGTCCGCCACGACCACCTTGTCCACCTTGTCCACCTTGTCCACCTAGGCCACCTCGACCACCTCGACCGCCTTGTCCGCCACGACCGCCTTGTCCGCCACGACCACCGCCAGAAAATCCTCCCGCAACACCTTGTGTTCCGCTTGTTCCAGCTGCGCCAGCTCCCGCAACCGCCGCTGCGGCGTCTCCTCCAGCTTGCGCTGCAGCAGCAGCAGCTGCTTCAAGTCCACCTTGTTCTGAAGCAGGATCTTCGACAGGTGGTTCTTCATACGGAGGTGGAGCACGATCGATCGGCACGATTGTTCGAAGGCTCATCAATTCACGACTGTCAGCAAAAAAATCTTCGCCTTGAGAATCACCTGCGGATGAAACAGTAACACGAAGTGCTGTAGGCAATCCATAGATATCCGAGTCCCATGAGTCGTACCACTCACTTCCGTCAGAGGCTTCAATATAAAGTCCGATGATGCCATCCATGAATGGCACTGCTTTTCCGCCTCCTCCGTCATTATCATCTGGAACGGAATCTGATCGCAGCCAGAGCGCGCTTCCAAATTCATCATCGCTGACTCTCAATTGAACTTCATGTTCGATCCCATCGCCTTCATATGACTTACTGCGAACGGGCGAAAGTTTTGTGGAATAAATAATCAAGTCATTTCTAGGGAGTTCACCGATGGGCGATTGAATAGGGTCACCGGTCAGCAAAACTCTTGTGTCGAGCAGGTTGTCGCTTCGGATCACCTGCTGCAGTTCACGGCGAATGTGTTCGAGTGCTGAATTCGCACGTAAATGTGCGTTCAAACGAACTTTCGAACTCGCCCGTGCGCGTGCAAGTTGGCTCAGCGATGTTCCCAATGTTCCGACAACGATGACCGCGATGATTCCCGCAATGATCAATTCGACGAGCGTAAAGCCACGAGGAATAGTTTTTTTACTTCGTGGCATTGCTGTTCCCATTTTTCGAATCAAAGTATCCCTGCCGATCGAACGGTTCTGATGGAGCTCGTTCTGGATCTGGCTCATCACCGAGTCGTAAGGCAATGCGGGTTGCACAGCGAAATTCTCGTCCGGCAGGATCCGTGATGATCGCCAGAACTTCGCAAGGCGCACTTGGTTCTGCTTTCTCGATATTGACTTGAAATTGAAAGTCGTCCCAAGGAGCATCGCATTGCCCAGAAGGAGAATGTGACTTTGGCCACAATTCTGGCCCTTCAGCAAGCACGCTGGCAAGAAGTTCGTCAAGTAATGCTGCGGCCACGACTGCTCGCTCGCCACGCTGTTGATCCATTAATGCACGTGCAGCCAAAGAAACAACAGAGCCAAGGCCGATCGCCAGAATAATTCCAGCGATGACGACTTCGATAAGTGCGAATGCTCTGCGAGGATTCTTCACCATTTTTCATCTCTCGATCCATATTGATCCAGATCAAGTATCTCTCGATTTTGAACGGAATTTCCACCAGCATCGAAGCGAGTTGGCACCATCGAATTCGAATCCAGTTGCAGCACCGTATCGATCGAGCCGGAGAGGAAATGCATTTCGATGCTTGGCCGGCCTCCGCCTGGAATGGAGGGAATCAGCCAGTCGGATCCTAAAACTTCAACCCCATCAATCGAGAGATCAACTAATTCTAATCCGCGCGGAAGTACAACAGGAGCAAGGCGAAAGTCTGTGGCCCATTCATATTTTGAGCCTTCTCCATCCTCGCTTGTTGCCAATGGGTCGCGATCTTTGGTCAGCATGGCGAACCATCCCGTTTCTGGGTCCTGCCAGAGTGCGATCTGTTGGGAAGATGTTGCATCACGAAATGCGAACATGGAAAGAAGATCACTCATTTTTTCGACCGCATTTTCATGTTCGGCTTTTGTCGTTCGACTGATTCGAGGCACGATCATTGCGCTTAAGACAGCAATAATCACCACTGCAACAATCACTTCGATCAATGAGAACGCTCGGCGCATTTTTGAACTACTCCTGGCCGTTGACGATGTCTTTATCTTCGCCCTCGCCGCCTGGCTGTCCGTCGGCACCATAGGAAACCAAGTCAAAATCTTTGTTGATTTCACCTGGGATGATGATGATGTATGGACGCCCCCATGGATCGAGTAGTGCCTTCTTGTTGTCGAGGTATGGATCATCACCTTCGGCCAAGATGTCAAGTTCAAAATCTTCTGGGCATCTGCTCAGCCCAGCTTCTGTCATGTATAAGCGCACTTGCGTCGCAAGCGCAGCTGCCTCTGTCTTTGCGCGCTTGTCCTTTGCAGAACCGATCAACTTGGTCAGGCGCGGTACAAAGATTGCTGCCATGATGGCGACGATCGTGACAGCTACGATCACTTCGATCAAACTGAATGCACGACGATTGGACTTGCTTGAAAGTTTGCGATGTCGTTGAGAAAATGAGAATTTTTGGTTTGCTGACATTGGAGCCTCGTAAAAAAGAATTGATGAATAAAAAAGCGAGATCATCCGCCGATGGCGGCTTGAAGATTGAGAAGTGGAAGAAGAATGCCAAGCAAAACGAATCCAGCCACGAGCCCCATGACAATGAGCAGAATGGGAGGAAGCGCTTTGGTAAAAACTTTGAGTGAATTATTGACTTGGCGATCAAATGCGTTCGCAGCATGCATCAGCATTGGCTCAAGCCTTCCAGATCGCTCTCCGATATTCACAATTTGAATAAGGAGCGGTGGGAAAAGGCCGGAACGCTCGAGTGGATCAGCTAGCGATGATCCAGTTGTCACGCGCTCTTGGACTTCATCGATCGCTGCCATCATTGCGGTATTTCCCAGCGTGTCTCGAACGACTCGCAGAGCTTGCAGAATCGGAATGCCTGCGGAGACGAGGGTTCCAAGTGTTCGTGTAAAACGAGCAACTGCAACATCGCGAAGCAGCACGCCGACAATCGGTAGTCGCAGCAAGGTGAGATCAACAAGCATTCGATTTTTCGCTTGGGCGATCCAGCTTCTCCAGCCGATGATCGAAGCAGCAACAGCAAGAATGATCGCCCACCACCATCCAGTGATGAATCCAGCGATTCCCAAAAGAACTTTTGTGGGAAATGGAAGTTCCACTCCAGGCTGTCCTGTGATTGGAGCCATAAGTCGTGGGAGCACAAATGTGATCAGCACGACAACGCTGATCGAGATCAGCCCAGAGACGATCATCGGATAGACCGTGGCTCCGACAACTTCTCTTTTCAATTCGACCGAGCGATCAAGCAGATCCGCCAATTGATGCAGAACTTCGGCGTTGCGCCCCGATGCATCCGCTGCGCGGAACATTCCCACGGTCATGTCATCAAACGGAGCTCCGTATTCTTTTGCAGCCTGATGCAGTGGAATACCAGCCTCGACGCGTTCGATGAGAAAGTCAAGAATAACTGGAAGCGCACGCCCCGAAGCTTGACGGCGGACCGTACGCAATGATTGCATCAGTGGGAGACCAGCTTCGAGCGCAGTCGCAATTTCTCGGACGAAACTGGTGAGATCCGTTCGCGACATTGACGGCCTGCCTGTTCGACTGCGATTCGATACCGCAATTTTCTTGGGCAAAGCGAGGCGCGGCGATTTTCCGTGCGACTCAGATTCATTTTCTATCGAAGTCGCAATGATTCCAGTACGAGTCAAGATGCGGATTGCATCAGCGCGATCCTCTGCTTGGATCGTTCCTCCGCTTGCTGCGGCTCCGAGACCTTGATATCGAAAAGTCGGCATAGTGTTTCTCAGGGTTCAAAGTCATCGACATCTTGCGTAGCCCGCAGGACTTCAGAAATCGTGGTCAGGCCTGATTGTGCTTTGATCATTCCGTCGTGTCGCATGACAGTGAAATCATTGCCGGCCAATTCCTTCAATTCCGTCACGGAAAGTCGTTTGGTGATTCCGTTTCGGAGTTCTGGATTCATTCGAAGCAATTCAAAGAAGCCCAATCGTGATTTGAATCCTGTCTTTCTGCATTCTTCGCATCCAACTGCTTTCCACTCGCCACCCTGGAAGCCATCAATCTCTTTTGATGTCAGTCGAGATTTCGTTTCATCAGTGAGGGGCGTACGAACTTTGCAATGCACGCAGAGCCGTCTTCCGAGTCGTTGAGCCAGCAGCCCTTCGAGCACGCTTGCAACCAAGAATGGCTCTGCGCCCATATCGACAAGTCGTCCGATGCTTGAAATCGCATCGTTGGTGTGGAGAGTGGAAAGGATGAGATGTCCTGTAAGTGCGGATCGAATTGCGATATCCACAGTTTCGTTATCTCGAATTTCTCCGACCAGAATGACGTCGGGGTCTTGTCGAAGAATTGCGCGCAGTCCTATCGAGAAAGTCAATCCACGCTTTGGATTGACGGGAATTTGATTCACACCTGACAATTCGTATTCAACAGGATCTTCAATCGTGATGATCTTCTTTCGAGGGTCATACAGTTTGCTTAATGCTGCATAGAGAGTTGTCGTTTTTCCAGATCCAGTCGGACCGGTGACCAACAGCAATCCGTGTGGCTTTTCAATCAGTCGATCCATCGTGTTGCGATGCGTCTCGCTCATTCCCAAACTTTGCAAATCTAAAGAAAGATTACTTTTGTCCAAAATTCGCATCACGATACTTTCGCCATAGATCGTTGGAACTGTCGAAACGCGCAAGTCGACTTTTCGTCCTTCGAAGCGCAGCGTGATGTGACCGTCTTGCGGAACATATCGCTCGGCGATATTCATCATCGCCATAATCTTCACTCGCCCGATGAGAGCGGCTTGCAAATGCTTTGGTGGGGGAGGCTGTTCGATCAAGACTCCGTCCACTCGGTACTTGATCTTCAAATCAATTTCGAATGGCTCAATGTGAATATCGCTTGCACGACATTGGATCGCTTCGAGGATGAACAGATTGACAAGGTTGATCAGGGTTGGCTGCTCAGCCATTCGATGCACGTCAGCAGCTTCGATTGCATCGACATTGTGTTCGGATTCGTCGATCGTCGATTCGTTGTTTCCTGCGAGAGATTCCGCGACGCGTGCTGCGGTTGTCCCGTATGCGCGCCGCATCAGTTCTCCAAAAGCCTCCGCTTCCACACCCATGCGTGTCACGGGAAGTTTCGCAATGGCCGCTATTTCGTCGGCTGCTCCGACATCGAGTGGATTGAACATCGCGACGATCAGGCGCCCTTTTTCAATTCGAATGGGAACCGAGCGAACTCGTACTGCGACTTCAGGAGTCAGTAAGTCAATCGCAGCAGGATCTGATTCTGGTGGTTTTTCAACCCAAGAAATTCCCAAAGTACGACAACGCTCGCGGATTTTTTCAGCTTCCTCTGCCGCATTTGGAGGAGTCAGATTTGCAGTATTTGTGCCGAGTTGAAGATCGCTTGCTGGTGTCATTGTTCAGTCTGCAGTCTTTGCGGGAGGAGAATTCGAATTGTCGCGTCCACCACTCGATGGTCGAGAGAGAGCGTTGCTATCTGGGCGAGCTGGACGTGAAGGAATTCCATCGCCATCTGCGTTGAGAGTTGGTTGCTCTGCTCCTTCTTTGCCTTTGCCCATTGGCCGCTGCGCGGCCGCTGCCATCTTTGCCGCACCAGGGAGTTGTTGGGAAAGTTCCGTTCCAACGATCTCGGCAATTTTTTGACGAGTCTTTTCATCCATCGCATCCCGTTCATCAAGCATCGGACGATATGGATCACGAGATATCTTTTGGGCATCGGGTGAGCCTTGATTTATTTTGCGTCGAACTTCTTCGGTTTGCTTCTTCGGCTCCTCGGTTCGGTAAAGAGCTGCCAGTCTTGTTCGCCACTCTTCATAAAAATTCACATATTCCACCTGCAATGCGTTCAGTTGCGCAATCTGCTCTGGAGAAAGTCCAGGTAATTCGAGTGCAGCAGCAAAGTATGGAATCATTGGACTTGGTCGGTAAACAAGGGGGAATGCAGTTGCAAGTGCTTTCGTGCGAAAAACGAGTCCCCACGGTTCGCCATATGCCGTCGCAAGCGCATCGATAGAACGATCTTGCAGTTCACGCAATGCAACGCGCTTTGCCACGATGAGTTCCAATTCCTTAAGGCCTCGCACATTGTCTTGAGCAATCAAAGCCTCTTTTATAATTTCTTGCGAAGCGAGCAATTGAGCCGAGCGTGCAACGAGGCATGCATCCAATGCAATTTCGTATTCATCAAGCGCTTGTTTTGCCGAAGTCATGACATCGGGCGGCACTTCGCAGTCACGAGAAATTTGGCGTAAATCAACACTCTCTCCACTGAGAATTCCTCGAGGGAGTTCCTTCTCTCTGCGCATTGCTCGCTCAAGAGCCGGCCATCTCTCTTGTTGCTCTTCACTGAGAATACTGCGAAGATTTTCAATATATTTCTGTTTGAGGCGAGCCTTTTGCTGAATCCATTTGTTAATGGGCACCATAATGATTCCGATTGCCCCCTGATCGCCAGCGTTGATGATCTGATCCTTCATTGCCTTCATTTCATCTCGTAGTCCATCGCAGCCAAGCTTGAAGTCGCCAGAGTAATCCTGCATCAAACTTTCGATTGTCGGCTCTTGCCATTCTTCCAATTGAAGGAAATCAACAAAGAGAGCGATATCACGGTTCATAAAATCAGGTTGAAATGCTTCGACAAATCCCGCCTGAAGTCCAAGCTGAGCTTGAGCTGGTCGCGCAGAAAGTCCTAGGCAAATTGCAATGGTTGCAAGAAAAATACGTGCGTGCGAATGGAGTTTCATTTGTGAGTTCCTGTTATGCGTGAAAGAATTGTCTAAACAGAACGCCGAAGTGGGGTGGATATGGCAGAATTTCAAGGAAATCTGTGAGAACGAGGCGTCTATATTTTGTGCTGCTTATTGAGGGGAAAGATCATCCGATTGATAGTCCTATAACCCAAGCATTATCGGATTCGCATCCGTTTTTGACGAATTTGACCAATTTTAAGCCGAAGTTCTGACCGTTCGCTGCTCAATTCGCTTGACGCTGACGGTCTGAACGATTCGATCGACGAAAATTCCAGGGGTATGAATCTGATCTGGATCGATTTGCCCAATGGGGAGCAGTTCCTCAACTTCCGCAACGCACACTTTTCCGCAGGTGGCGATCATTGGATTGAAATTGCGCGCGGTCTTGCGGTAAATCAGATTGCCGAATGCATCGCCTTTCCACGCTTTCACCAGCGAAACATCGGCGCGAATTCCTCTCTCAAGCACGAAAGTTTCACCGTCGAAAATTTCGTGTGGCTTTCCTTCGGCGACCTGAGTCGAGAGTCCAGTGCGCGTATAAAAAGCTGGGATGCCAGCGCCGCCAGCGCGAAGTCTTTCGGCGAGTGTCCCTTGGGGAGTGAATTCGACTTGCAATTCGCCGGCCATAAATTGCCGCTCAAATTCAGCATTTTCTCCGACATAACTGGAGATCATCTTGCGAATCTGTCTGGTCTTCAGCAATATGCCAAGCCCCCAATCGTCAACGCCCGCATTATTGCTTGCGACTGTCAGACCTTTGACGCCGCTGTCGCGCAGGGCAATGATTAGATTTTCTGGGATTCCGCAGAGCCCGAACCCGCCAACTGCGATAAGCAGATCATCTCGCAGAAGCCCGTGGAGCGCATCTGCGCACGATTTGTGAACCTTGTTGAGAGCCATGAAGGGCGCAGTGTACGCAAGTGGACTAGGCTCGACTGACGTGCGCACGCTGATCGTCATTTTGATTTTTCTCTCGGCGATGCCCGACACGATGTCAGCTCCCGTGGTCAAGGAACTTTTTATTGATCGTTATGGCGCCAGCCCAGGATTGGCTCAAATGTTCAACGGCATTAATTTGCTTGGGGCATTTGCAGCGTTACCACTCTTGTGGTTCGTGCGAAGGAAGAATCATTCTGTTGCTCTTGTGATTTGGGGGTCGATCGCAGATGCGATATTGCTAGCAGTGATGGCGTTGCCACTTGGATTGGAATGGACTCTTGTGGTGCGAGCGCTTGAAGGTGTGACAGATGTGATTGTCTTCGCCGCACTCTTTGATCTCGCTCGCCGTTCTTCTCGTGGACATGTCGGCGCTGGGATGGGCATTGCATCAACTCCGTTGTTGATGGGACTTGGATTTGGCGCGATGTTTGGCGGACTTGTTGTCCGTCAATCCGTTGGAGAATCGTCGGCAAATTGGCTCTTCGGACTTTCTGCAGTTCTGAGCATTGTTGTTGCATTGATTGCGTTTTTCACACGCCGTCGAATGGAAGGATTCGACTCTGTGTCAAACATTGATGTTGCAAATGTTGACGCTGGCATTGAACGCAGTACCAATGTTCGTGATCCCATCTGGCCTTCGCTTGCGATGACATTTTCAGATCGTGCAACTGGAGGATTGATCACGGGAACATTGCCGATTGCGTTGGCGCAAGTCTTTGGATATTCGCCGCTGATGCGAGGATTGTTGGTGGGCTTGCCACTTTTATTGATGGCGCTGGGAACTGGTCCTGCTGGCTGGCTCTGCGATCGAATCGGAAGTCTGCGCGTCCGAATCTTCGCAGGAGTTGCGTACGCCACATCATTTGGATTACTTTCCGTTACGGGCGATCAAGCAATACCACTTGGAATCGTGATGGTGATTATTGGATTATCCGCAAGCGCGCTCTTTTCCAGCTCTTTATCACTTGTCATTCGATCTGGTCAAGCGACGATGGCGCTTGGAGCATTTCGAGGTGCGGGGGATCTCGGTTTTCTCAGCGGTACAGCATTTTCGCTGTTCTTGTTGTCTTCGCTTGGTGGTGAATCACCGACATACTCCGATTACGCAACAGTTCTCGCTCTATTCGCGGGGTTTCACGCACTCACAACATTGATCAGTTCAGTCGCCTTGAAATTGTCTCGTGGCCGCAATGCCGGCGATATCAATTTGGAGAACCGATGATTCCAGGAAGTGAATATGCCATCGATGGATTCATTGAAACAAGCGCAAGACGAATTTTTTCTAGCGCCTTGTTCTGAATTTGTCGAACGCGTTCTTTCGTTACTCCAAGAATCAGTCCGACCTGCTCGAGAGTCAATTGAGAAGCGTGAACTGGACGATCCAAGCCATATCTATGGAAGATGACCGTTCGTTCAATATCGGAAAGTCCAGCCCGATCTGACTGAAAGAGATTCTTGACTTCGAGGATGTCATCCGTTTCACGCGCAGCACGGGTTTCGTTCGCATGATCCGCTCGTTCAAGTTCGGGATCGAATTCGACTGGGAAGAATTGTCGATGCTTCTGAGTTTTAATTCCAAGGCGACTGTAAGCCTTGAGAATTGCGCGGCATCCATATGTTGAAAACTTGAAACCGCGACCGAAGTCGAACTTATCTATGGATCGCATGAGAGCCATGTTTCCTTCGCTGATTAAATCGCCAAAATCTAAGTCTGCTGATCGAACACGCTTTGCCATGGCAAGAACCAGAGCGAGATTTGTTTCGGCAATTTGTTTACGAATCTTCTCTGCGATGACGTGCCAGCGAAGCATGTCTCGCGCGCTTTCCGTTGTCATTCCTGAGCGCGCAGCTTTGCTCTGGGTTCGAGCAACTCGGTAACGGGCGTAATTTAATTGAGCGAAAATCACGCGTTCTTGCGCAGCGGTCAGAACAAGTGACTTGGGGGGCCGAACATTGCTTCCGTTTGTAGAATGAGTTCGATCGTCGAGTAAAGGTTGATACCAACTGATATCGGGTTTGGCAATGAGTGGAGCGTCGGCGAAAATTCTTCGCTCCGCACCTGCACGACGAAAGTCTGGGTTGGCAACAAATTGAACTTTTTCTCGCTGAAAACCTTCAAGAATCGTTCTTTCTTCTGGCGTGAAACTGCCAGTAGGCATTCGAGTAGAACCAAAACTGATCGCATTGGAGGAACGTCGAACAATCAGAAAAGCGGTCGAATTCGGCTGCTGAACAATGGCGGCGGCTCGACTGACGCTCAACTTTGTGGTGCGAATCGTCGGAGAGATTTTCCTAGGAGAAGCCTTGATCGTGGTAGTAGTTTTTGTCATTGCAATTCTTCTTTGAAAGCGTGAAAAGGGGACCTGATCATCAACACTCCCACCACGAAGTGCACCGACAAATCGCTATACGCAGAAAATCGAAATGAGTTCTATAGACTTCCAGAGATCTCAAGTATTATTGAAAATATATATCCGTCTATCTGGATGGATGGATCAATTTAGTTTGGATTTACGCCCAGGGCAGAGCGATAAGCTTTGCCTGAAGAGTCCTATAAGACTCGTTTCGACAAGCTATTACGGTTAAAAACAGCAAGAATATTTGGCAGAAAAATGCCTCTTCGACCGAATTATTCCGCTTTGCCGGAGCTTGTGTCGTAGACCCAAGAATCACCCGCACGTGAATAATCCAAGACCTCGCCGGCCTTAAAAAAGAGCCCAAGCTCGCGCGTTGCGGCTTCGGGGCTATCCGAGCCATGCACAAGATTGAATGAATTTGAGATGCCAAAGTCCCCGCGGATCGTTCCCGCTGCGGCTTTGGATCCGAAAGTCGCGCCCATCAGATTTCTGCAGACTGTGATTGCGCAAACTCCGCGTAGGGCCATGACGACGACAGGATCGCTGGTCATGAAGCGAACAAGTCCTGCATAGAAGCCTTTTCCAGCATGATCCTTGTAATGCTCAGCGGCTAGTTCTTGAGAAATCTTCATGAGTTTCATTCCCACGACTTGCAGGCCCTTCTGCTCAAAGCGGGTCACGATTGTTCCGACAAGGCCTCGTTGAACTGCGTCTGGCTTGAGAATGATGAGAGTTGTTTCCATTTTGTATTCTGCTTTCTTTCGAGATGGCCAAATGAACGGGGGCGAATAGTAGCGAGCATTTGCAGAATTGGTGTGGGTGATTCGAATCAATGTTCAAGATCGGGTAGTATCAAAATTGGCATGGACGCCTCTCAACAAACTGATTCTAAGAAATCATCCCCGCGGCGCCGTGGCGCAACCGCAGAGGAGATGTCGGAAAAGCAGCGAGAAATTTCGGTCAGCGAGTTTTTTGCAAAGAATCGTCATTTGTTGGGATTTGATAATCCGCGCAAGGCGTTGATGACTGCAGTCAAAGAAGCTGTCGACAATGCTCTTGACGCTTGCGAAGAGGCGTGCATCATGCCTCATATTTACATCGAACTTTTGCAGAGATCCGAGACGCGCTTTAAGGTCACAATTCGTGACAACGGTCCCGGCATCGTGCGCAAGCAGATCGAAAATATCTTTGGACGATTGCTTTATGGTTCAAAGTTTCATCGACTGAAGATGAGTCGTGGGCAACAGGGAATCGGAATTTCCGCAGCAGGAATGTACGGATTGATGACGACAGGGCAACCTGTGCTCATCATTTCGAAGACAAGCAAGAAAAAACCTTCGGTTGAAGTTCTGCTCAAGATGGACACTTCCAAGAATCGCGCCGATGTGGTCAGCGAAACAGAGCATCCAGAAGACGATGGACTTTTTCCTGATGGTCACGGTACGCAAGTTTCGATCGAACTGGAAGGTCGATATCAACAGGGTCGGCAATCAGTCGACGAATATCTTGATCAAACTGCGATTGCCAATCCGCACGCGCACTTCACATATGTCAATCCGAGCAATGAGACGATCGAGTTCAAGCGTGGAACGAACGAGCTTCCTCCTGAAGCAACAGAAATTCTGCCACATCCAAAGGGGATCGAACTCGGCACGCTGATCCAGATGATTGAGCGAACCGAACGAACACAAATCGGAGGATTCCTGCAGGAGGAGTTTTCGCGCGTTTCTCCCTCGGTTTCCAAGGATATTTGCGAACGCGCTGGGATCACTGGTCGCACGTGGGTGAAACAAATCGGCCACAAAGAAGCGGAGGCGATTTACAAAGCGATCCAAGAGGCGCGCATTATGTCGCCCTCGACAGATTGTCTTGTGCCCATTGGAACCAAGGCTTTGCTTTCGGGCCTTCTGAAGGAAGTCAAAGCGGAATTTTTTACCGCATGCACTCGTCCCGCTGATGTGTATCGGGGCAATCCGTTTCTGATCGAGGTCGGACTCGCGTTCGGTGGAGAACTTCCAAAGGATGAACTGATTCGCGTGATTCGTTTCGCCAATCGCGTGCCGTTGCTCTATCAACAAGCAGCGTGCGCATCATTCAAGGCAGTTCTCGAAACGAGCTGGAAAAATTATGGCATCTCGCAGTCGCGTGGATCGCTTCCAGATGGTCCAGTTGTGGTGATGGTGCATATGGCGAGCGTCTGGGTTCCTTTCACCAGCGAATCAAAAGAGGCCATCGCGGATTACGACGAGATTCGAAAAGAAATGAAACTTGCGCTTCAGGAAGTTGGGCGCAAACTTGGGATCTATCTGCGTCGGCGACAGCGGATGCGCAATGAAGGCGAGCGACGCAGTATTTTCGAGCGTTATATCGGGGAAATTGCACAGGCGACCGCATCAATCACGGGAACATCCGCAAAGAAAATTTATGAATCACTCTTGCGTGTTGCCAAGCGCAAGACTGAAGAAGCGGATGCCGTGTTGAACGATGAAGGCAAGCGTGTGCGTGATTCAGATCCATTTGGCAAGGATGACTCTGTTGTGATTCTTCCAGGTCGGGTTGCGATCGCACAAGCAGACTCTGATGACGATTCCAGCGACGACAGCGATGAGGGATCAAAGAAAAGCGCGTCAGGAACGGCCAAGACATTGTTTGGTGACGATGATGCGCCGTCCAAGAAGCCGCGAACCCGCAAGAAGGCATGAGAAGGGAAGTACTCGATCAATGGCGAAGAAATCCAAATCACCAGACTCATCAACGCCTGCATCTTCGCCGCCCGCAAAGGTGAATCGATCGGTCAGCAATCAAGCGACTCGCGAAAAAACTCTTGGGAAGATTCTTGAATTAGGCAAATCGGTCTCCAAGTCTGCGCTTGCAGAAACCGATCCATTTGTTGATGTCCCAAGTCGAACGATGTCCAACACGTCGTACAACGAAGTTCGTCGATTGCTTCAGATGGGCGATGCTACGCTGCGTCGAAATCTTTTTAACACTGGTCAGGCACGGAAATTTATGCAGATGGTGCTACTTTCCAAGGGATGTAAAGACCTTCTCGAAGCCCAGAAAACACTGAGTTTGCGAGGTATGTATTACATGAGCCTGCACACGATTGCCGGCACAAAAGAAAAGACATTCGATGACCAGGAAGAATCCGACGGAATCTTGGAAGACATCGAAGTCGCAATCGCAACATTGCGCGAAAACCTACATCTTTTCGCGAAGAAACGCGGAACGATGGTGGGCAATATCACCGTGGTAGACAACGGAGATTCGATTGATTGTCGTCGAATGGGAACTGGTGGGTATGCGATTCCATCTATCTGCGAACCATCTGTGGTGCAGTTTGGAAAGTGCGATGCGAAATTTGTTTTGCATGTTGAAAAAGACACAGTCTGGAGTCGCTTCAACGAAGATCGATTCTGGGAAAAGCACAATTGCATTCTGACTGAAGGCAGTGGCCAACCGCCGCGCGGCGTTCGTAGATTGCTCTATCGATTGAACAAGGAGCTTGGACTTCCGGTCTATTGCTTGCTCGATTGCGATCCGTGGGGGCATTACATTTATTCTGTCATCAAGCAGGGATCGATCAATCTTGCTTTCGAGAGCGAGCGCATGGCGATTCCAGATGCCAAATATCTTGGCATTCGATCTGGCGATTTTGTGCGATGCGAACTTTCGGATGATGTAAAGATTTCACTCAATGATCGCGACATCGAACGGGCGAAGCAGATTGCGGAATATCCATGGTTCATCAAAAAGAAGCATTGGCAGAAGGAAATTCAGCTGATGCTCCGTAATGGGTTCAAGATGGAAGTGGAATCTCTGATCACCAAAGATATTTCATATGTCACTGAGACCTATGTTCCAGAGCGACTCAAGGCGAAGGATTGGATTGACTGATTTGCGCGGTCGCTGATATTGCCTCAAAAGTTTCGCTTACGCAATCGACGGCAACGATATTCGAAAATCACTTCCCCGACCAACTTCGCTGAAGACGCGTATGGCTCCGCCATGTTCTTCCACAATGCGGCGAGCAACGGCCAAGCCGAGCCCGCTTCCACCTTTTTTTGATGTGATGTATGGTCGAAAAATTTCCTCTTGAAGCTCTTCAGGAATTCCAGGTCCTGTGTCAATCACATGAATCCCAACAAGTGGATTTTCATTTGCAACTAGAGGCAACTGCTCGACACGCAGAATGAGTTCTCTTCGTGCAGGAGGCGAAATTGATTCCATCGCCTGCATTGAATTGAGCATAAGGTTCAAAATTGCTTGCTTGAGTAAGCCTGCGTCGACATGAGCCATGACAGGTGTTGATGGCAGATCAACTCGCAGCAGAACTCCCATCAACTGCGATTGAGGATGAACGAAATCTGTCAACTCTTCGACTAATCCTCGCAGATCGCATCGTTGACGATCGAGTTGAACTCTGCCCGCAAATCTTAAGAAATCCTCGAGAATATCCTTGAGTCTTCCAGTCTCTCGCGCAAGTGTGTCGACCTTGCGAATGAGTGGCTGCGATTCTTCTTGTGAGAGTGCGGAATCGATCACCCCTTCCCGCAACAGTTGAGCGTTGAGAACCACGCTCGAGAGTGGGTTCTTGATTTCATGCGCAAGTCCGCTGGTCATAGCGCCAATTTCGGCAAGCCGTTCAGCAGCGATCGCTCGTCGTTCGACAATTCGAGCTTGTTCATTTCTACGGCGTAGTGCAATCACAAAAACGCAAGTGCATAATGCAATTCCGATGAACAGTCCTACGAAAAAAGATGGGTTCGAAAACACGAGGGGGACAGTTGCCCCAGTTCAGGCAGTTGGAGTCGCGACACGCGTCGTTGCTCTTGCTGCTGTTGCCGCCCAACCCTTCGAACCTGATTGAGCGCTGTATGTCACTTTCTCGCCATCTCGCAAGGTTCGAAAACCTTGGTCCTGTTCGATTACGCTGAAGTGCACGAAAATATCCTGACCTTGTGGACCAATGATGAATCCAAATCCCTTTCGGGCATCAAACCACTTGATGATTCCCTCGACGTTGGTAATGGTCTGAACGTTTTCGGACATAAGTACCTCGCTCGTTTTTCTAAACGTAAATCCAAATCAGAAGTAAATAAATCTACAAATCTGACCAACTCAATTAGCCACTCATACCCCTGAGCGCATCAATACATGTTGATTGTGCATCCAAAATCGGCATTGTGCAAGAGAAACCGTCAAAAGATTCAACTTTTCAATAGAAAAGGGGCATTTGACCAGTTGGTCAAATGTTTTTTTTTGTCGATTTCCTCGCCGTAGAGGGTGTCGCTTGTGAGTTCACAAGTAACTATTTATGAATGGTTTAACGGCGTCCACGGCCTCTGCCGCCGTCGTTTCCGCCTCTGCCGCCTCTATCGCCTCCACGATCGTCTCTGCGCCCTTCACCTTGGTCAGGGGTATCTTGACCTTCGGCTCCAACGAGGGCTGGATCTGGGGGATCCAACATCGCCTTTCGGCTCAGTTTGATACGACCTGTGTCGTCGACATTGATGACTTTCACTTTAATGACATCTCCGATTTTCAGGACATCGTTGGCATTGCGCACGAATCCGTGAGCGAGTTCGCTGACATGAACCATTCCATCAGTTCCTGGAGCGATTTCTACGAATGCTCCGAATTCCTTGATCGAAACGACACGACCTTCGTACACCGTTCCAACTTTGATTTCAGCTCCAAGCGCTTCGATTTCGGCGCGTGCTTGTGCTGCCGATTCTGCATTCGAGCAAGCGATGAAGACAGTTCCGTCTTCTTCGATGTCGATCTGAGCGCCGGTTCGTTCTTGAATACTTCGGATCATCTTGCCGCCTGGTCCGATGACCTTTCCGATCTTCTCTGGATCGATCTTGACGATCGTGATGCGTGGAGCAAGCGGCGAAATATCTCCGCGTGGCTTGTCGAGGACTTTCTCCATCTCGGTGATGAGATGCAGTCGTCCTTCCTTTGCTTGCTCAAAAATCGTGACGATTTCGTCAATCAATAATCCGCGTGCCTTCAAGTCCAATTGGATTCCGGTGATTCCTTCACGGGTTCCAGAGACTTTGAAGTCCATTTCGCCGAAGAAATCTTCTTCGCCGATGATGTCGGTGACATGGGTGACGCGACCATCAGCGCTGGTGAAACGACCAACGGAAATTCCAGCGCATGTTGCCTTGATAGGCACGCCGGCATCCATAAGTGCAAGGCATCCTCCGCAAACGCTGGCCATACTGGATGAACCATTGCTCTCGGTGATTTCACTCGTCAGACGAACTGTGTATGGAAAGTCTTCTGCGCTTGGCAAGATGGCCAGCAGCGATCGTTCGGCAAGTGCGCCGTGTCCAATTTCTCGTCGGCCAGGTCCCGTGATGCGTCCAGCTTCGCCAGTGCAGAATGGAGGGAAGTAGTAATGAAGATAAAACTTCTTCGCATATTCAGGCATCAGACCGTCAACGATTTGCTCATCCTTGGTTGTGCCGAGTGTGCAAGTCACGATGGACTGCGTTTCGCCTCGCTGGAAGAATGCCGAACCGTGAGTTCGAGGCAAAAGCGCCACGCTCATATCAAGCGGACGAATTTGTCGAAGAGGGCGGCCGTCAGCACGGATGCCTTTTTCCGCAACAAGATAATGCGTGATTTTCTTCTCAAGAATGCGCAGGCATTCCTTGGCTTCGCGCATTTTGCGTTCGGCGATTTGGTGGTCGCTGTAACTCAATCCAGGTGTCAACTGGAAGAATGAGTCAATCGTCCATTTCTTGACGCGATCAACTTCTGTGTTTCGAGCGTGTTTCCCGTTGATTTGTCGAGCCTCGAGCAATGGCTGATATGCCTTCTCTTTCACGATCGCCATCACTTCTGCAGATGGCGCAGTTGAATCGCCAGCGCGCTTGGCAGGAGCACCGCACTTTGCGTGCAGTTCATTGATGAGATCGAGGATTGGCTTCACGCCATTATCGAGCCCAAACTTGATCGCTGCAACCATGTCGGCTTCGCTGATTTCGGCAGCGCCAACTTCAATCATGTTGATACCGTCGGAGTGTCCCGACAAGACGAGATCAAGATCGCTGAATTCCATCTGCGCTTGTGTTGGATTGATGATGAAGTGCGGTTGATCATCGATGAAGATGCGTCCAACGCGCACAGTTGCAACAGGTCCGTTGAATGGCGCATCGGAAATGTGCAGGGCAGCGGATGCAGCTGAACAACCGATCACATCCGCATCATTCTGTCCGTCGTGGGAGAGAACAAGAACTTGTAATTGAACTTCATCCACGAATCCTTCTGGAAAAAGCGGACGAATCGGACGATCCATCATTCTCATCGTGAGAATTTCCTTCTCGCTCGGCGGTCCTTCTTTCTTGCGGAAACCGCCTGGATACTTGCCAGCCGCCGGGGCTTTTTCACGGTAATCGCAGGTCAATGGAAAGAAATCGATGCCCGCGCGCGGATTGGCGCGGACTGAGGTCGCGAGGACCACTGTTTCTCCATAAGTTGCGAGGACTGCTCCGCTGGCGAGCTTGGCGATCTTGCCAGTTTCTAGTCGGAAGATTCGTCCGCCGATTTCTTTTTCGACAGTGATGTGTGGTTTTGTTGTCATAACTATGCCTTTCTAAACGAGTGAATAAAAGTCGCGTGATTCATGAATTTGAATTGCGACAAAATGAGAACCCCGAGAAGGGCAGAGGCCAAATTGCATCTTCGCTTGATTGCGAATTGGCGACTGCCTTTGCGGGGTGAAAAGAACTACTTACGCAGTCCGAGTTTCTTGATGAGCGATGAGTAATCTTCGCGGCGTGTTTCTGCGAGATATCGCAGAAGGCGATTGCGCTTGCTGACCATCAACAGAAGTCCGCGGCGACCCGCGTGATCCTTCTTGTGAGCCTTGAAGTGTTCTTGGAGCGAATTGATGCGCTCGGTCAGAATTGCGATTTGAACTTCGGTCGATCCGCAATCTGTCGCATGTTGGCGGTGAGCCGCTATGACGGGTGCTTTTTCTAGTGTCGTGATCATTGTTTTCTTGTCTTCTTTCGCTGGACGTTCGTCACGAACGCCTAATGTTTGTTCCTTAGATTTGAGCATCAAAGAGTACCAAAGTCAGCCAAAGTGGTCAACGGTCGACAGGCGCAGAAGTGTAAGAATGGTCGATAACTCTTCTGTGGCTTTTACCAATTGCCAACTCGAGAGCAGAACCCCACCGTCCATTCCCGATTGGGACCTATCCTGCGCCGATGAAGAGCGCTGCCGAAGGTTTGCGAGGGACGACTGATGAATTTGTGGTCTTGAGCGCCAAGATCGAGCAAGGAGGCGGTGCAAGTGGCGTCGAGCGCCAGCATCGGCATGGTCGGCTGACTGCCCGCGAAAGAATTGGATTACTTCTTGACCCTTCGTCTGCACAATGCGAATGCGGACTTCTTGCTGGATGGAATATGTACAAGGAGTATGGCGGAGCGCCGGGCGCAGGGGTCGTGACAACGATTGGTCAGATTGAAGGACGCTTGTGCATGGTGATCGCAAATGATGCGACGGTGAAGGCTGGCGCATTTTTTCCGATGACTTGCAAGAAAATTATTCGCGCGCAGGAAATTGCTCTCCGTGCGCGATTGCCTTTGGTGTATCTCGTCGACAGTGCTGGAGTTTTTCTTCCACTGCAGGAAGATGTCTTTCCAGACACTGACGACTTCGGGCGGATTTTTCGCAATAACGCGGTGATCTCTGCGCAGGGAATTCCGCAGTATGCGGCGATCATGGGAAATTGTGTCGCAGGCGGTGGATATTTGCCAGTGCTCTGTGACACAGTGTTGATGACCGAAGGAAGTGGCCTCTATCTTGCAGGACCTGCATTGGTCAAGGCAGCGATCGGTCAAGAAGTGACAAGTGAAGAACTCGGCGGCGCGCAGATGCACGCTGAAATTTCTGGAACGATTGACTTTCGTGAGAAGGATGATCCAGCTTGCATCTCTCGATTGCGACGATTGATGACGATGAACGCATCCGCGCCTCTCGCATTCGATCCACCCATTGCGGCTGTTGATTCAGAACGTGCTGTCGAAGATGTCTATTCGGTTTACCGCAGCGAAGCTGGCGCGCAGTACGACACACGCGATGTTCTGAAGTGCGTCGTTGATCGCGGTTCGATGGATGAGTATCGCATGGAACATGGTCCATCACTGGTCTGCGTTTACGCCAGAATCGGTGGATTTCCAGTTGGAATCGTGGCAAACCAACGCAAGATGACCGAGCGAAAAATGCCCGGCGGCAAGGCTGGTCCATCGACTGCGAAGTGTATGCCTGGAGTGATCTATGACGACAGTGCCGACAAAGCAGCGCGTTTTATTATGGATATCAATCAGCGCAAGATTCCTCTGCTGTTCATTCACGACACGACTGGATTTATGGTCGGTCGAGATAGCGAACAAACTGGAATCATCCGCGCTGGCGCAAAGATGGTGAATGCGATGAGCAATTCAATCGTCCCCAAGATTGTCTTGATCGCAGGCAATTCGTATGGCGCTGGAAATTATGCGATGTGCGGTCGCGCCTTCGATCCATTCTTGACATTGGCATGGCCTGGCGCTCGCTGCGCAGTGATGGGTGCCGCACAATCCGCAAATACTCTCTTGCAAATTGATCTCGCAGCGCGCGAACGCAAGGGAGAACCCGTCGATGATGCGTTGCGTGAAAAACTTCTCGCAGCAATTTCTGCTTCGTATATGGAACAACAAGACATCCGTTATGCCGCCAGCAGGGGCTGGGTCGATCGCATCATCGAACCGCATCGCACTCGGAGCGAGTTGATCCTCGCACTTCGAACCGCTGCGCAAGCGCCAATTGTTGGGACTTTTCACACGGGTGTTCTTCAGACCTAAATTGTGCCAGCGAATTGAGTCATACAGTGAAGCCCATCGAAATCGTCGTCGCCACTGGAAACCCGCATAAGGTTCAGGAGATTCGTGAAATTCTTGCTACCCTTCTTGCTACCCATGGATTTCGGGTGCTGTCGTTGACCGATGTGGGAGCAGGGGAGATTCCTGAACCCGAAGAAGATGGGGAAACATTTGCGGACAACGCACGAATCAAAGCGACGCAATATGCACGAGCAATCAACCGAATTGTTCTTGCGGATGATTCTGGACTCGCTGTTGATGCGCTTGATGGATCGCCCGGTGTTTTCAGCGCACGATGGTCGGGGATTGGAGTCACGCGCGAAGAACGAGACAATGCGAACAATAAAAAGTTGCTCGCGGAATTAGCGTCGGTTGCAGCAGATCGTCGAACGGCGCGCTTTGTTTGCGCAATGTGTTTGTCCGCGGCGGATGGTTCGGTGATCGCTGAAACGGCTGGCGAATTCCACGGTTCGATCGGCACGAATGCGCGGGGTGTGAATGGATTTGGATACGACCCACTCTTCGTTGTCGATGCGAGCGGCCAAACGAGCGCAGAATTGACTTCCGCACAGAAGAACGATCGAAGCCATCGAGGAGCTGCAACACGCGCAATGGCAAAAGTCTTGGCAACGCATCCTTCCCTATCCTGATTGCGTGACGATCTCGCTTCCAGTTCTTCCACTCGCAACGCCAGGGCAGCGATATTCCTGCCACGGATGTGGCAATTGCTGCAGAGATTTCACAGTTCAACTTCGACCAGCAGATGCAGAGCGCATTCGCCTGCAAGAGTGGGAGTCTCGAATCGGCTCGAACCCAATCGTTCTTTTCCGCGGGCAGGAATATTTACGACAGCGTCCTGACGGCGCGTGCATTTTCTTGTTGGATGATGGGCGCTGTCAAATCCACGCCGAATTTGGATTTGAAACAAAGCCAGTTGCGTGCCAGATGTTTCCATACATGTTGGCGCCATCCGAAACATCGAGTCAAATGGGAGTCAGCTTTGCCTGCCAAAGCGTTATCGAGAACAAGGGAAAGCATTTCAACGAACAAGTCCCTGACGCACTCAAGATTGTTCTGCGGGGAATTCCAGAAGTTGTCAGGCCGGCTCGGAGTGCTGCAATTTCTCGAAGCAGGCGCGCAGAAAGTGGAGAATTAGAAGTGCTCAAGAGTCGTCTTGTTCGTTGGATACAGCGTGATGCACCATTGCATCAAAGGTTGGATGGTCTTGCATGGATTGCGCAAACACTTTCGGTTGCGCAGTTGAATAAAGTTCGAGGCTCGCGCTTCAAAGAACTTGTCGACATTCTCTTTGACGCACTTGCCGATGAATTGCCGCTGCATCCAATTGGCGATCCAATTTCGCGGCAAATTGCGCTCTTTCAAGGGGCAATTTTCGCACGCACAGAAGACCCAAAGCCAGTTGCGCAGGGAGCGCCAGGTCGATTTCTTTCGACGATCAGTCAATTGCGTCGCAGCCGTTCCTGGAGACGAGGCCGTGGCGACACACTCATTCCATCAATTGGATTTGGATGGCCAACATCCACAACATTCGATCAGGTTGCGCAGATGAAGCGTCTTCGTGAATCACCGCAACTTGTCGCGTGCGAAGAATTAATCTCTCGTTGGATGAGATCGTCAATCGAAGGTGGTCGCATTTGGGGATCTGGATATTACGGATGGAATGCGGTTGATGGCCTGACCGCATTTGTTCTTTCCGCGGCGACGATTGGTTGGCTTGCGCGATTGCACGCGGTCGCTTCGCATGCCCAAGCGCCGACTTTGGCAAATGTGCAAGCAGCAGTGGGGCGCATAGATCGAACAGCTGGTCGCGCGGTGTGGCTTGGTGGATGGTCAGAGCGGATGCGCTTGGCATACCTCGTTCGAGATGCTGGCCTTCGCAGATTGATTGTGTCGCAGTACTAGAAGAACGCTGCGAGCTATCGAAATTATGCTGGGCTCTTGCCGATCGAAGAACGCATATCCGTATCTGCGATTACATTTTTCATTCGGTAATAATCCATCACCCCAAGATGCCCATTTCGGAAAGATTCCGCAATTGCACGTGGAATTTCAGCTTCGGCAAGAATGACCACTGCGCGGTTCTTTTGGGCTTCGGCGTTGTATTCGGCCTCTTGCGCAATGGCGAGTGCTCTGCGTTGTTCTGCTTGCGCTTGGTAACGCTTCGTGTCCGCTTCGGCCTGCGCTGCTTGAAGTTGAGCACCGATATTTTCTCCAACATCGACATCGGCGATATCAATAGAAAGAATTTCGAATGCGGTTCCAGAATCGAGCCCCTTTGCCAAGACAGTCTTCGAAATGCGATCTGGATTTTCAAGAACACTCTTGTGATCGAGTGCAGATCCGATTGTCGAAATGATTCCTTCGCCGACGCGAGCGATGATCGTTTCTTCGGTTGCGCCACCAACGAGACGGGCGATGTTTGTGCGCACGGTGACACGAGCCTTTGCTCGAAGTTGAATGCCATCCTTCGCCACAGCGTCGATGGTCTGCTTGCCCGACGCAGGATTGGGGCAATCGATGACCTTGGGCATCACTGAAGTATTGACTGCGTCAACAATGTCTCGGCCAGCCAAATCAATCGCAACCGCTCGATCCCAAGGAAGTTCAATGCCAGCCTTCTCCGCCGCGATCATGGCGCGCACCACATTTGTCACGCGTCCTCCAGCAAGAAAATGAGCTTCCATATTTTGCGTGCTAATATCAAGTCCTGTTTTCTTTGCGCTGATGCGATTGAGCACGATCAGCGATGGATTTACTTTTCTCAGTCGCATCATGATGAGGTCGAGCAAACTGACGGGGGCTCCGCTGAGCCAAGCCTGCAACCACAGTTGCACATATTGCCCAATGATGAGCAGGAAAATCAAGCCGACAACTGCGATGACCGCAAGCCCGATCCATGCCCAAGGTTCGATCGCAAGAAAAAGTGTTGGGTTATTCATATCTTGATCTTACCGAGAATCAAGTCAGGCATCAGAAGGCACTGCAATTTGTTCTCGTACTTTCAATTGTCCTTCAAGCACTTCAATCACCTTTACTTTGGTTCCTTCAGGAATGAAGCCATTTTCCGCGAGCGCATCGAGTCGGGCGCTATCGATTCGAACAAAGCCCACTGGACGAAGCGTGGTGACCGCAACGCCTTCACGACCGACAAACGCTGCGAGTTGACGAGCCGTTGACTTCGCAGCAGATCCTGTCGTCCCTACAGATGTATTTGCAGATTCATCATCTTGATCCGCACCTTGTTTCTTTCCGTCAGCATCTTCTTTCAAGATCATTCGATTCGCAATAGGAGTCTTCGACCAGATCTTGAATACAAGTAGCAGAACGATTGGACTTCCGCCGCAAAGAATTGCAAGATAGACGCCACCCCAAGTCACGTCATAGACAAACATTGAAGCGATGGAACCAACTGCGCTGACGCCAGTCATCACTGCAAGTGCACCAGCCGAAGGAACAAACAGTTCAAGAACCAACAGAACGATTGCAAGTACAAGCAATCCAATCGCAACGAAGAGATAGATTTCTTCTCTTCCAGCGGTGGCAGCGGGAGCAGTTTGCGCAAGCAAGTTCAGCATCATGTGGTGGATTGTCCTTGATCTTGAGAATCTTGGATTGGAGATTCACTATAGATCACTTCAACTTCAAGCGTGGTTCCTCGTCGTCGAACAATGCGGACCCTTGTTCCAATTTCGACAAATTCTCCGTTTGTCTGCGCATCGAAAGGTTGGCTTCCAACTTGGACTCTTCCGGTTGGACGCAGTGTTGTGATCGCAATTGCTCCGGTTCCAATTTCTGGCCAGTTGGATGGAATCGAAATCGCATCACTCGACTGAGAAGACGCCGCTGATTGGAGTGTTGCCCGTCGAAGAAATTGTGATTGCGGAAGAAATTTCCAAGAGAACCAAAGGATTGCCGTCGAACCGAAAATGCCAACGAGTGTTGAACCTATTCCCATAAAAAGTTGCTGTTGTCCGATTGCAGACGAAATGTCGCGGGTGACGAAACTGGAAACTAATCCAGTGAGCACCAATGCGCCGCCAATCACCGCAACCCAGCCGCCAAGTGGAAGGATGACAATATCAAGTGCAACCAATGCAAGTCCAAGCACGACTGCGATCAATTCCCACCATTCTGCCAATCCGACTAATGCGGGTGCGCCGATCAAAAGCAGAAGTGCGATGATTGCGAGAGTTCCAAAGACTCCAAATCCAGGGGTGAGCGCTTCGAGCACAAATGCAACGAGAAGAACAACGATCAAAGCAATTCGCACGGGCCATGTTGTCAGGAATCGCACGAGCAATTCCGACCATGATTCTTCATATCGTGTGACAGTCGTCGCGCCGAACCACCCACTGATTTCTTGTTCATTCGCTGCTCGACCTTTCGCCAATCCCAACGCGATCGCTTCATCTGGATAGACCACGAGCAGTTGATCCGACTTTGCGATTTGTTCAATCAATTCCCATTGTCCTCGATCGGATTCGGTCAGTCTTGGGCGTGAAATTTGAGGGACTATGGGCGGTCCTTCGAGCATCGGCTTTGATTGATAACGAGAAAAATAGGGGATGAGTCCTTCGCTTTCATCCTCGCCTTCGCCGCTTGATTCAATACTTGGAGGGACCGTCGCCGCTTGACGTGGTGGCTCACTACCAAAGACTGTTCGATATTCCTCGGCATCGACGATTGCGCGCTTTCCATTTGTTGGATTGCGAATCAACCAAAGTTCGCTTCCAAGTCGAACGAAAGATTGCACAAGGTGTTCGTCATATCCTCGCATTCGAGCGCTGTCCACCACTTCTGCGACAAGAGGCGCTTCCATCTTGGCTCGTTCTGTTTGCGGCATCGGAATCAGTCCGACTCCTGGAATGACTTGAATTGGAGCAGCGTCTCCAAATGCCGAAGCAGGTCCGACAAGAATTTCTCGCGTCGCAAGTGCCAGTATCGCACCAGCAGAAAATGCGTGTGGATGAATCCAAGCGATTGTGTTTACCGGCATCTGAGTCTTGATGTAATTGCACAGTTGCAATGTGGCAAGCATGTCTCCGCCAGGCGTATCGAATTCCAACACGATCGCCTGAGCGCCATTGGCAACCGCGAGTTCCGTCCGACGCATCACCGAGATCACTGTGAGATCATCGATTGGTCCGCGAATGGGAATGATCGCAATATTTCCCGCTTGCCGCTCTGCGGGCACGGCTTGTTGGGGAACAGCCAGCGCAGGCCATCCATGGATCAGAAATAGACCGGAGATAATGATGTAGATAAATCTGTGGAAGAACACGGTGATAGAGATGGTAGACCAAAGAAAACCCCGGCCTCAATGGGCCGGGGTGAAATGATTTTTACTCTCTCGACTTGATTCCTTGGGCAGGAAACTTGTCGGTCAATCCCAACTCGGAATGTGTTGATCCACTTTTGGTCCAGTGCAAGTAGTAACAATTTGAAGCAGGCAGTCATTGTTGCCCGTAGTTGTATCATCAGCTAAGAAAATATTATCCAGCACCGTGGCACCCACTGCAATTTTATACAAGTATGCAGGAATAAATGTTCGGCCGTACTCCACGGAGTTGTCATTTCTGACAAGGTTTCCGTCCCATTCATTTCTACCTCCATGAACAAGCAGCGTCTGCGACTGTTCGTAAACTGCTCCAGCCATAACGCCGTCTTTTACGCCTCGGTTTCCAAACACTACAAACTTTGAGTTGCCCGTACCCTTCCATTCTTTCATTCGTCGACCTACTGGTGAATCAGTTAAACTTTTTAATGCGAGCGTCTGCGTAGCATAAGAAGTTGCAGAATTTGAAATAACTCCTCCTACGCCTTGAATCTTAAAGTTACTAATAGTTCCAGTATCGCCATCCCAATACTGATCGTTTCCGGGTCTATAGCCGTTTGTGTTGTAATTTGTACAGAGAGCTACTTTGGAACTCAATTCAGCAGGGCTAACCAAAACGGTGGTGTTGAATAGACCCAATGCGAGCATGGCGGAAAACATATTTTGGTGAGAATTCTTCGCTTCATCGTAAACACCTCGACCAGGGAGTTGGAGAGGTCCGGTCCCTGGGTTGAAAGCGAGTCGATTTCTTTCGCCTGGCGTTAAATAAGCTTGGTCAGCAGTCTGAAGCGCATTGGACATAAAGGCTGAGTGAATTTGTTTGAGTTGGCTACCACATTTCACCTGCTGAGCAGACCTTCTTGCGTTTGCAAGTGCAGGCAGAAGAATTCCAAGTAGCAGAGCGATGATTGCAATAACAACGAGGAGTTCAACCAAAGTAAAGGCTCGATTGATTGGTTTCATAAAATTTCCATTCTTTTTTTGTAAAGGTTTTAGTTTCATTGTTTTAAATTCAATAAGTTAGTTATAAAATTAAGTTTTAAGGGGCAATTGTTTTGTCGTAAATCAAAGTTCCAATATCTCCACCGCCCGATATTGGAGCCTGTACGGAGCCGATTGTAAAAGCGAGCAAAGTATCGCCTTGTCTGAGAGCAGTAAAATTACCGGTTCCTTGACCACACAAGAAGTCTGCACAGAATATGTTGTCTTGATCAAGCTGGCCTGAGCAATCAAAGGAAGTTTGTGCGGGAAATAGCGTCGAGAGATATTCGGTATGACCGTCCCCAAAGACACCATTTCCGTTCCAAGTTTTCGGAGACCCCATCAAAGTAAGGGTTGGGCTGTTTGTAAACTCCGTCAATTCTGTAACGGCGGAGCCAGGTCCAGTATTTGCGTGCTTTGGCCCTCGCGTTGAAAACAGAATTTTGGTGGCCTCGGTATTTGACTTCCAATACAGCTTTTTACGTTCACCAAACAGCGGTTGATGGGCATAGGACGAGTTGCACGTTCCAGTTGGAGTTCCGGTTTCCCCTCCTGATAGGTGCAAATTACAGAGAAAAGTAGCATCCCAATACTGATCTGTGGATGGTTGATAAGCGGCTAAATTGTAAGGCTGATTATCACTTGGGTAACCTACAGTCTCTCCTTTGCCTTTTTCACAAACATTTGAAGCGGGGTATTCCGTTGGCCCATAGAGCAGATCACTAGAAATCAATTCCAGAGCAATCATTGAGGAGTACAAATTCGCCGTGTTGTTCTGTGCAAAGTCTTCAAGCCCAAGACCTTGTATCTCCTTCACGCCTGAGGTCGCGCTAAGGGCAACTGCTTTTCGATCAATCATTCCTGGAATTGGTAGATAGGCCTTCACATCTTGCGAGGCGTGAGTACATCCTGCTTGATGAACGCTTCGCACTTGTGTGCTGTCTTTGATCGCACGTGCGGAGTCTCGTGCCTTCGAAAGGGCTGGTAAGAGAAGACCGATTAGAATTGCAATGATTGCAATAACCACAAGTAGTTCTACTAAAGTAAACGCTCGGGTCTTAAGCTTCATTAAGTTCATTTATGGGGTTTCCTTGTTTCCTTGCTGCGGTAAAAACTATCCAAACAGAATTTCCAAACTTTGACAAACGGAACATCCGTTCGTCGGTAAAAAATCGTTTCAATCCAAAGCCAAAGCCATTTCCCCTCAAAATCTCCAAACTGATCTGAACGTTTCGTTCATAATCAAACATTGGGTAAAAGGGCAAATGAAAACTTGCTCGTGTAAAAAATCCCAAATTCGATGTTAGAAGCGTCAAATATGAAAGCAACTTCGGATCGAAGTGGGCGCCAAGATGTCGGCTGCTGGGTCGGAAGGTATCGGCTCCGAATCGAGAGGTTTCAGTCTGAAGGTCAGTCTGAAGTTCAGGATTTAGAGCCAGAAACTTACGAAGGACGATTTGAGCTTTCCGCTCGGGTATGAGACTCAGCAAACCAGTTGATGCATAAAACGATTCAATTACTATACGAGGGTACTTCAAGTTTAGGTTAAGTCAAATTATAGTTTTTAAGATATTTATTTTTTGAAATGGCTATTCTGAGCAGTTATGACAACTTCGACCCCACATAATGCCACGGAAATGCTTGGCAAACTTGGACTTGCTCTTCCCGTAGCCCCCAAACCAGTCGCTTCATATGTGCCAGCAGTTCGCACTGGAAAATTGTTATTTATCAGCGGCCAATTGCCCTTTCGAGATGGAAAATTGATCGCAACGGGGAAAGTTCCCTCTGTTGTTTCTATTGAAATGGCTCAAGAATGTGCCAGGCAATGCGTTTTGAATGGTCTTGCTGTTGTGGCGGCGGAGTGTGGCGGAACGCTCTCTCAGGTTTCGAGAATTGTAAGGCTTGGAGTGTTTGTTGCTTGCGATGATGGTTTTTCGGATCAGCCCAAAGTCGCCAATGGGGCGAGCGATCTCTTGCAACAAATCTTTGGTGATGCAGGACGGCATGCTCGCGCAGCGGTTGGGACGAATGCGTTGCCGCTGAACGCATGTATTGAAGTCGAGATGATGGTGGAGCTTTTTTAGTCTGGTCTGTCTCGCTTGATTGGTTTTTTCAAAGCGGAAGCATTTTCTGCCTTCAGTCTTCTGTCTTTTGCGCTCAAGCTATTTTTTAGCAAGCAGCAAGAAAAAGAGAAACCCGCATAGGCATACGAGTCCGATGATCAGGACGAGGGCGAGCCCCGACAATCCTTGCGATCTTTTCCTTTGGACTTCTGTCTGCGCTTCTCCTTCGACATCGGTGGCGATCTTTGATAGATCGACTGCTCGACTCGCATATCGAAGTGGTTCGCCTGCAAGCGCATGATCAATATCTTCGAGTAGTTCTTCGGCGGTCTGGTACCGATCACGAGGAGACTTCATCATCATCATCTCGACAATTTCTGCCGTCGACTGAGAAATGCCACTGACAACTTGGTCGGGCGGTACCAGTTCTGCAGAGAGATGGTTCTGCATGACCTGAGTCGGATTGGCTCCTTGAAATGGAACTCTTCCAGTCAGCATGTGATAAAAAGTTGCACCGAGTCCATAGATATCTGCAGGAGGTCCAATTTCAATTGCGCCTCGAATTTGCTCTGGACTGATGTAATACGGTGTTCCGAATGCTTTGTTTTTCTCGGCTTCGGCGGACTTTTTGTCGCTGATCGCCCGCGCAAGTCCCAAGTCAGCCAGCTTGGCGATGTTTGACTTGGTCATAACAATATTCTTTGGCTTGATGTCACGGTGGATGAAGCCACGAGCGTGTGCGTGCTTCAAAGCACTGGCAACTTGCCGAGTAATTGTGAGCGCATCTCTTTCTTTGAGCCGTTTCGCTTTGATAATTCGTTCGTAGACAGTTTCGCCATCAATGTATTCCATCACGAAAAAGTGCTGATCGCCAACTTGACCGACATCGAATGCGCCAACAATATTTGGATCAGAAAGTTTTGCTGCGGCTCGTCCTTCTTTATAGAAGCGCTCGATGAAGTTCGCATCGCCAGAATAACGGCGTGGAAGAATCTTGATCGCAACAAGTCGATCGAGACTTGTTTGCTTTGCGAGATAGACGGATGCCATCGCTCCTGCACCAAGTTTGCGAATCATTTGATATCCCGGAATGCGTAGAACGCTTCGGTCACTTTCTGCTTCCGTTCGCAATCGCGCAAGTTGACGACGCGTGACAACTTGCCCCTCGATCAAAATGTCGGTGAAAGCTTTGACTTGCCCTGCTGGAGTTTTCATTGCGGCAAATGCTGCGTCGACTTCTGCCTGCGTCGCAAGACCTTTATCAACCACGAGTCTTCCAATGACAGAATCTGAAGAACTTCCACTGCGCGAACCTCCGCTTTCGCCACTCGCACTTGCAGCAGGATCAGATGACGAAGTGCGTGGATGCGAAGAATCACCAGGCAGCGGAGTTGGATTTGAAGTTGGGTCTGTTGGGCTCACGAAGGGTTTCATCCTTGCGAAAAATCGAATTCAGAGTTTTCACTATACTTCCCTTCGCTACTCATATGCGGACGGTTCCCCGGCGCATCCTCATTGTGCGCCCAAGCGCGTTTGGCGATGTTTGCCGAACGGTTCCACTGCTTTGGTCGCTGCGAAAAACCTTTCCAAAGGCTGTTATCGACTGGGTTGTTGAAGATAGGTGGTCTTCAGCGATTCAAGAGCATCCTGCCATTGACGGCGTCATCAAATTTCCAAAGCGTGAATTCAGATCTTGTTGGCGCAATCCTCGAACTGCGATCAAGACGATTCAATGGTTTTGGAGACTCCGTCGAGGTCGATATGACCTTGTGATCGATGCGCAAGGGTTGGCTCGCAGTGGACTGATGTCATGGGTCACGCGCGCGAAGGTGCGTGTTGCGGATCGTTCTGGGAGAGAGTTTTCTTGGCTCGCTGCAAATCGAAGAGTGAATCGAGTTGCCGGTTCACATGTCGTTGATGCGATGCTGCAATTGGTTGCCGAAGTTGGCGTCATCCCGATCACTGATATGCGCCTTGTTACGCCAGCGGTCGATCTGGCTTGGTGGCGCGATGAAGCGGCACGAAGAAAGATTGTTGGACCGTTCATCGTCATCGCAGCGGGAAATGTATGGGAAGGGAAACGCTGGATTTCTCAGCGCTGGGGAGAATTGTTGCGCAGTGTTGCGGATGATTTTGCGAATCGAGGTATCCAAGATGTTGTTTGGATCGGCGCTCCTGGAGAAGAAGAACAAATCGCAGAACTTTGCAATGACGCATCTTCGATCTCGCAGTTGAGATCGCACAATCTCGCGGGTTTGACCAGCGTTGGGGGAACGATGGCCGTGATACAGAATGCGTCGTTCATCATTGCGCTTGACTCTGCTCCAGTGCATCTCGCAGTTGGATTTGCTGTTCCTTTTGTTGCTTTGTATGGCGCAACGCAGCCATCCTCTGATGGTCCGTACCAAGCGCAGATGTGGTGCGTGCATGGAGGTCGAGGCGAAGAGCTTGGAAGGCATGATTACCGAGATTCACGAAAGGGTCTTGAAATGATGAAGCGAATTTCGACCGAGGAAGTTGTTGCGCTTGTTCGAAAGCGTCTACAAGGTGGGGCAGAATCGTGAGCGGATCGTTGGTCCTCGCCAGCAGCAGTGCGCGTCGTCGTGCGATGTTGGCCGAGGCTGGTTTCGATGCGGTGTCGATCGCTCCGCTTGTAGATGATGGCGGACTTATTGTGCGAGCTGATCACACGACGGAAGATTGCTGCGCACTTGCATGGTTCAAAGGAGCGCAGATCATGAACGATCTTGCTCGATTGAAATTACAAGCACCCGATGCGCGCATCATTCTTTCGGCAGATACTGTGTGCGTGCTCAATGGAAATGTCATGGGAAAGCCGCGTGATGCGAGTCATGCTCGACGAATGCTCGAAGCTGCGCGCAATCAGAGTCAGAAAGTTGTGACGGGAGTTTGCATCATTGGCATCGCAGAGAAGTCGCGCGCAATGTTGGCGGACTCGGCGGAAGTTCGATTCGGGGCAATTTCGGATCGTCAGATGAATGCGCATCTTGAATGCGGCGGATGGAGTGGCCGAGCGGGGGGATACAACATCGAGGAACTTGTCGCTGCTGGATGGCCAGTTGAGTGGAGTGGCGATCAATCAACTGTGACTGGACTTCCGATGAAAATGCTGAAACCTATTCTGACTCGAATGCTGGGGTGTACGGTGGTGGGGTCGTGAGCAATGATGAACACATTTTTCCTGCGTGGTTTTCGCCTGCTGCTCGGATTGCATCCAATGTCTATGGAGCAGTGGTTGACATCCGAAATGCGCGGCTTGACCGAGGCGTGGGCATTCGATCAGTCGACCGCCCCGTGATCTCTGTGGGAAACATTGTCGCGGGTGGAACGGGGAAAAGTCCGATGGTTCGTTGGATCGCAGAGTGGGCGCTTGCGAGAAATGTATTGCCACTGATTGCGCTTCGTGGATATCGCAGTCATCAAGGTCAATCCGACGAAGCGATGGAGCATCAATCTGCTTTGCCAGATGCGAAGATTGCATTGGGAGCGAATCGGTTTGCAACAATCTCCGCAGCTGTTGCTCAAGATCCATCCGTTGGGGTTGTGATATTGGATGATGGATTTCAACATCGCATGCTGGCGCGAAATCTCGATTTGGTTTTGATCGACGCAACATGTTCGCGACTTGATGGAGAATTACTTCCGCTTGGATGGCTGCGTGAGCCTCCAAAGAATCTGTCACGCGCGACGTGTGTGATTGTCACACATGCACAGCAAATCGATCGTGAACTTGATAAGAAAATTCAGGCGATGCATGGTCGGCCAGCGCTCGCGTGGTGCGATCATTTCTGGGATGGCTTGGAAATTCGCGCTAGCGATGGAACAAAGATCGTGCAAGCGAATGAATCGCTGCGTGGTCGTCGTCTCTCGGTCTGGGCTGGCATTGCTCGCCCAGAAGCGTTTCTCAATCAATTGAAATCTTTCGGCGCAGAGATCGTGCATGTTGCTTCGCTTGGGGATCATGCGCGTTATGGCGCAAAAACTGTCGCAAGATTGACGCAAGCGGCGCAAGCATCAGGTGCCACGGCGATCGCAATGACTGGCAAGGACTTGGCCAAAGTTGCTGGCGATGTGCTTGGAATGAGCCTTCCATTGATCATTCCAAGGCTTCGATTGAAATTCTGCGCTGGGGAAAATGCCTTTAGGGAACTGCTCGAGAAGTGCCTGCTGAGGCGGTAGTCTGTTGCTGATGATTCAGATTGAAGATCGTGTACTTGTTGGACTCCGGAGTTGGAAGCCTTTCCGCCTTTTGGTGGTAGGGGATTTCATGCTTGACCAATCACTTGTTGGTGATGCGGAGAGATTGAGCCCAGACGCACCAGTTCCAGTCCTCGCTGTGCGAGATCCTCTGGCAACAATAGATACTGCGGGTGGCGCTGGAAATGTTGCTGTGTTCGCAGCTGCACTCGGTGGCATCGTTGATTGCGTCGGCGTGGTTGGCGATGATCATGAAGGTCGGATCCTTCGCAAGACAATCGAGAATGGAAAGTGCGCGACTGAAGGATTGATCATCGATTCGAGCCGTCCCACAACAACCAAACGCAGTCTCGTTGGGCGTGCGCAACATCGACATCCTCAGAAAATGTTTCGCATTGATGTCGAATCTCGGGAGCCACTTTCTGCCGCGATTCAAGCCAAGATTTACGACGCAATCTCTGCACGATTAGGTTCTTGCGATGTTGTGTGCATCGAGGATTACACGAAGGGAGTTTGCACTCCTGAACTTTGTGCAAAGTTGATCGAACTCTGTCGTTCGAAGAAAATTCCTGTGTTGGTCGATCCTGCGGCGATCAGTGATTATGCGCGCTATCGAGGGGCGACGGTGATCACCCCGAATCGTTCCGAGGCTGAAAAAGCAACTGGTCGGACGATTGATCCTGCGAATGTTGTCTCGGCATCGATGGAGATGGCGTCTTCGCTTCTGAAAAATCTTTCGTTGGATGCGGTCGTGGTCACACTCGATCGATATGGAGCAGTTCTGGAAGTCAAGGGTAAACCAGCGATCCACCTTCCAACTGTTGTTCGACAGGTCTATGACGTTGCAGGGGCAGGCGATATGGTTTTAGCAACTCTCGCAGGCGCAATCGCAAATGGGATGGCTTGGCCTGAAGCGGTCACTCTTGCAAACATCGCCGCAGGTATGGAAGTTGAAGTTTTCGGCGTACGCGCATTTTCGTTGGCCGAAATTCAAGCGCAGGTCATTCGCATCACGCAGGCGTCGATGGGGAAGACTCGATCACGGGCAGATCTCTTGATTGAAATCGCTGCGCATCGTGCCGCAGGGCGACGCATCGTGTTGACGAACGGTTGCTTCGATGTTCTGCACGCAGGTCATGTCGGATATTTACGCGAGGCAAAATCTCTCGGCGACATCTTGGTGGTTGGAGTGAATTGTGATCAGCAAGTTCGTTCGCTCAAAGGGAAAGATCGCCCGATCTATTGTGAGAAAGATCGCGCGGAACTTCTGGGCGAATTAACCTCGGTTGACTACATCACCATCTTCGAAGAACCTTCAGCGGCAGAACTTCTTCGCGCAGTGATTCCGGATGTGTATGTCAAAGGAGGGGACTACGAGAGTAAAGAGATCACGGAATCGGCCGTTGTCAAGGAACTTGGCATAAAATTATTTTTAGTGGCACATCGCCCTGGCTTATCCACGACTTCTGTGGTGGATCGTGTGCGTGCTCAGTTTGTAAGTGGTGGAAATGTCCAGACTCCTTGAAATACCCCTTGACTCAGTTGGCCTGATTTGCGATACTAATGTCGTCGTGCCAGAAACCATCGCAACATCAGTAAAGACATTTCGGCGCGACAGTCAAAAAATTATCTCGTAACGTTTTCTCGCTGTTTCTCTCTCAACATACTTGGGGTAACAATGTCAACAATTACAAAAAAAGATTTCGTGGATCGAATTGCCGAGAAGACTGGGCAAAAGCGTAACGATGTGAAGGAAACCCTTCAACTATTTCTCGACGAGATGATTGATGAATTGGCCCATGGCAATCGATTGGAGTTTCGCGATTTCGGAGTCTTTGAAGTGCGTGAACGCGCAGCCAGAATTGCACAAAACCCAAAGACGCTCGAACAAGTTCTGGTTCCCGCTCGCAAGGCGGTGCGCTTCAAGATTGGCAGACTGATGCGTGAACGAATCGTCGGCGAGTCTCTTTCAGAAACATCTGCGTCGTTTTAATGGCAAAGTCAAACCGTCACTCTCGCCAGTCAGGCAATGGCGATTCTGCGCCAAGGGTTGATCCGCAAGAAACTGTTCGTCTCTTGAAGGCGATGCCTCCAAATGCACCCGAAGCAGAAATGGCGTTGCTTGGAAGTATGTTGGTCGAGCCTGGTGTTATTGGTGATATCGTTGGCATTATTCGTGGAGGGGACGATTTTTATCTCGATAAACATCGGACTATCTATACAACGATGGTCGAGATTTATGACCGTACGGCATCAGTAGATGTTGTGAGATTGAATCAACAACTCACAGATCGTCAGGTTCTCGATGCGATTGGTGGCTTGGATTATCTTGTGCAACTTTCTGAGGCGGTGCCAAGCGCGCAATTTGCATGTGAGTACGCGAAGACCGTTCGTGATAAGGCAACGCTGCGTCAACTGATCGATGCGTCAAGTTCTACCGTCCATGATGCGCATCATTCGACCGAAGAAGCGCAAATCATCTTGGAAATTGCAGAGCAGCGCATTTTCTCGATTGCGCAGACCCGAGAATCCACGCCGTTTGCGCATTTGGCAGATTTGCTTCGCGAGACGATGGAAAAATTGGAATCTCGCGACGGATCTGGATTGACTGGGCTTGCTTGTGGCTTCGAAGACATCGATGAAATGACCACAGGATTGCAGCGCGGCGAATTGTTGATCGTTGCTGCGCGACCTTCCATGGGAAAGACAGCTCTCGCATTGAATCTTATGGAAGGCGTTGCGCTTGCGGGTCAAGCTGTGGCGATGTTCAGTCTTGAAATGGGACGGCAACAACTTGTTCAACGACTCCTTTGCGCAAAGGCAGGAGTCGATGGTCAAAGACTTCGCCGTGGTGTTTTGACTGGAGATGATAATCGTCGCCTGATGATGGCATGTGATGCGCTTCAATCCTCGAAAATCTTTATTGATGACACACCAGGTCTGACGCTCTTGCAACTTCGGTCGAAGGCTCGAAGAATGAAAGAAAAATTTGACATCAGTTGTGTCTTCATCGATTATTTGCAGTTGATGAGTTCTGGTTCAAGGAGCGAGAGCCGGCAGGTTGAAGTCAGCGAAATCAGTCGTGGCATCAAGGCGATGGCGCGCGAACTTGATGTGCCGGTCGTTTGTCTTTCGCAGTTGAATCGTGCAGCAGAACAGCGCGAAGGTCATCGTCCGCGCATGAGCGATTTGCGCGAATCAGGCTCGATCGAGCAGGATGCGGACGTGATCATGATGCTGCACCGTGAGGAGTATTACCATCAGGGCGATCCAGAATGGTCGGAAGCCAACCTCGATAAAGTTGGAATGGCCGAATTGATTTTCGCAAAGCAGAGAAACGGACCGACTGGAGTGATCAAATTGATTTGGGATCAGAATTCGACATGTTTCCGATCTTTTTCGCCATTGGCAGCGCCGTCGGGGGTTGAGTATCGAAGTTTCGAGCCTCGCAGCGCTCAGTTTGATGGCGGACCTGACGATCTTCCAACGTGAGAGTCTTCTTGTAAGAGTCGTTTGATTCTTTCGCATTTCCAAACGAGAAACCCATAGACTCCGCATTCAATGACAGATGGTCAGGATGACCGAATCGCGAAGTGGTTGGCCGATGCCGCGCAAGGCGACGAAAACGCTTGGCGATTGATCGTATCGGAGTTTTCTCCACGCATTTTCGGACTTCTGAAAGCTCAGTGCAGAGACGCAGATCTCGCAGAGGAATTGACACAATCTGTTTTTGTAACGCTTGCTGAAAAGTTGGGGGAGTACACAGAGCAGGGGCAATTTCAATCGTGGATTTTTCGAGTGGCGATCAATCGACTACGCGATGAAATGCGCAGGCGAACTCGCCACGCAAAGCCGACATCGCAGGAGACGCTTTCAGAAATTGAGGGGGTGGCAGATGGCGACGGTTATAGGACTATAGAGCGGGAACAGATTCTTTCCCTCGAACAGGCAATGGACGAATTATCTAGTTCGGACCGTGAAATCGTGGATTTAAGGCATACGGCGGGGCTGAGCTTCAAGCAGATCGCTTCTTTGCTTAACGAGCCCGTAGGGACCCTTTTGGCCAGGCATCACCGTGCGCTTGCTCGATTGCGGGAATCGATAGAGCGAATTCAGAAAAGAGCTTCGAAATGATGCAATTGATGAGAAGGCGGGGCGTTCACCTGACAGCATTATGAGTGATTCCAAGCCAAATTTTGATGCTGACTTTGATGCTGAAGCTGGAAGGCCAGTTGAAGCTGAAATTCAATCGCTGTTGAATGCTCGCGGTCAGCGTATGCGTGATCGAGTTGGCATTGCAGATCGAGTCACTCGTTCGACTCTTCCCTTGATTTCGTCAGAAGGGATTTCTTCAGGATGGGCTTCTTCTGCAAAGCCCTTCAACTTGATCGCAGCACGCCAGCGAAGCATCCGATGGAGAGTTGGATTTGCAGTCGCAGCATCTTTGGTTGTGGCATTTGTGATTGTAAATTTGCCTACAAATCGCATTGGAATTGATGCGACATCAGAGATTGTTTCCTCCACAGATCAAGGCGGAACAGTCGCCGAACCTGTTCTTGTTTCTCTTCTTGGCGGAAGCGAAATCATTGACGCAGATGGAAACAATGAATTTGTGATTGATGAAGTAAGCGCTATGCCGATACTTCGATCGCGAGATGCGTCATTTGGAGATTTGAATTCGGAAGTGCAGTTGATACTCGCTTCGGCCTTGTCGCAGTGATGTTCCAAATAATTTGATCAATAGAGATTCGAGATTCAACAAGCGGACTTGAAAGAAAAACCACAAACACAATGATGAATCTTTTAAAAATCACGTTGGCAAGCGCTTGTTTCTTCGCATTCTCTTCAGAATCCCATTCCAAAGTCACGCTGCCAGACGAGGCTTCCGCAGCTGGGATCGATCCTGTTTCTTCGGAAAATGTTGGGGGAACACAGAGCCAAACGCGTTCTGCAGGGCCTGATGCAGATGCATTGATTTCCGTCGCACGCGATGTGTCACCGGAGTGGGCGAAGACTCTCGAGACTGCGCGCGCGAAAGATCCTGAAACATTTCGAGCTGCTGCGGCAAAGTTGGGCAAGCGCCTTTCTTCACTCGCAGTCTTGCGTGAACACAAACCCGATTTATATGCGCTTCGCGTCGAAGAACTGAAAGTGCAAGGTCAACTTGATGGATTAGGGTCGCAGTGGATCAGTGCGCGAATGGGCAATCGCACTGAAGAAGCGACTCAACTTGAGAATCAGATCCGCGGACTTGCAGGAACTCTCGTTGATCTCAATTTGCGTTCGCGTGCAATGGAATTAGCAGAGATTGATGCGGTGATGCGAACGATGCGCGCAGATTTGCAGCGCGATGCAAGTGGGCGAAACGAAACAGTCGAGCGAATGGTCGTGGCTGTTCGAGATGGAACTGGCGAAAGAATTCTTGGTGGACGATCGCCAGTGGAATCTTCCGCTTCACCAGCGTCAAAGACAACACCGCCAGTTCAGACCGCTGCGCCTGATGCGCCCGCTGTACCCGCTGCGCCGTAGACTTCTGCAGAATGATCAATGTGGAACTGAACATCAGACCGCGGAAAAAACGCGTGCGATGAAAGAGCGACGAATCGCACGATTTTCTCCTGCAATCGTAGGGTATTTTGTCTTCGCAGCCATTCTCCTTGCGTGCGTTGTGTCATTGCCTTGGACAATGGCGCGCGTCGAACGAGAGGGGAATGCGCCAGTTCGCAGATACGAAGCTGGCAATCTTGACCTCTCACTTCTCGCGCCCTCATGGTGGGAAGATTCTCAGCAGATTCGCGATCGCATTCAAGTGCAACAAGCGGCGGATGCATATGTCCCATCACGAATTCTTGGAACAGATCGTCTTGGCCGCGATGTTTTTGCACGTTGCTTGCTTGGAGGCGCGGTCAGTCTTTTGGTGGGACTAAGCGCCGCGCTTGTGGCAGTTGGATTTGGAACGCTCTATGGAACAACAAGTGCTGCGTGCGGAGGTCGTGTTGACAACATCATGATGCGCGCAGTTGATGTGATGTATGGATTGCCATCAATGTTGCTTGTCGTAATGTTCGCCGTTGCAGCGGATGGAATCTTGGAAAGAGTCGGCATCGAACGAACTGGAAGTGGACGACAGTTTTTCGATCTGCTGATTTTGCTTCTGGCGATTGGGGCGACGAGTTGGTTGACAGTTGCTCGTGTGATTCGCGGACAAGTGTTGAGTTTGCGTGGCCAACTTTTTATGGAAGCGTGTCGGGCGGTTGGGGTCGGACCGTGGCGCCAATTTCGTTTGCATTATTTGCCGAATGTGATTGCGCCGATTGCGGTTTATGCGGCGCTGGCAGTTCCTGCTGCAATCTTGGCAGAAAGTTTTCTCAGTTTCCTAGGGATTGGCGTTCGCGAACCACTGCCTTCATGGGGAAATCTTGCCGCCGAAGGCCTTTCCGAAGTCAACACCATTCGTAGCCGATGGTGGTTATTACTTTGGCCGTGTTTATCGATCGCTCTGACGCTCCTTGCCTTGAATTTTGTGGGCGATGCATTGCGGCGAGCTGTCGATCCGGCATCGCGTGGCCGTTCGGCAACGGCGTGATAGTCTTGTATTTCTTATGCAAAATAGATTTGGAATCAAAGATTTTGTCATCATCATTCTGTTGCTTTTGATTGTTGCAACCCTTTGGCTCTCGATGATCCAGCGCGATCGCCAATGGCCAGTTCTTCAATCCATTGCTGAACAAGGCCGCAATTTGGATTCTCGCCTTGCGGGAATTGAAGAGAAAATCCGCACTGGCGTGCCGATGAGTTCTTCGGCGTCATCGTCAAGTTCTGCTGAGACTGTTGCAACAACCAAGAGAGATGAATCGTGGGCGCGTGCGGGCATTCCAGTGAAGTGGCAACCCGAACCTGCTTTCCCAAACGATCCAGCGAAAGTGCCGGGATA
>CAMBWI010000002.1 GCA_945871445.1 Singulisphaera sp. GP187
CCAGGCTGATTTCCCGGTTGATTGCCAGGCTGATTTCCCGGTTGATTGCCAGGCTGATTTCCCGGTTGATTGCCAGGCTGATTTCCCGGTTGATTGCCAGGCTGATTTCCCGGTTGATTGCCAGGCTGATTTCCCGGTTGATTGCCAGGCTGATTTCCCGCACTTGAAGGAGGTGATGGCGTCCCAGTGTTTAATGTGTGGGGACCAAAATTACCGGTGGGGCTATATGCAACAGGACCGGACGGACCCGCCGGAAGTCGAGCTCCCTCGATTGCAAAAATTATTTTCGCAGTCTTTCCAAACTCTGTTGGAGCCGGTTCGATAATCCCATAGTCAGCAAGTTTGATATCTACAACGCCTTCAAACCCAGCACGTCGTCCGGTCGGCGTCTGTGCGAAGCCCGTGCACTCGAAAGGTATGGTTAAGGAACGAGTCACGCCGCACAAAGTAAAATCGCCGGTTATCAAATATTTATCTGCACCATCCTGCACGCCGCTTGTGCTCTGAAATGAAATTGTTTGAAACTTCTTGGCATTCAAGAAATTTGCGTTTAAAAAACGCTTCTCTATAAAATCCGCATTGCAATCAAGGGTTGAAACCTGTGCCGTGAAATCAAACCGCGAAGGTACTAAATTCGTGTATTCAAATGTCCCAGTCATCGCATTGAAGCATCCCCAAAACTCTCCGGCTTTTTTATGCTGAATCCGAAAAAGAGAATTTGAAAACATATCATCAATTTCGTATTTATCTCCACCTGATGCGGCATCGATGAAACGATAAGTCCCATGATTTTCGCTCGCAATCTGCTTCATCGAAATCTCATTGGTGTTGTCGAAAAAACAGACGGTATTAATCTCTGTTTTATGATTTGGATTATTCTGGTTGATCGCCGCAAGCGACGCATTGGCATCGAAGCCACCATCGGTGAGCAAATAAATTGCATCGGGTTTTAAAGAGTTCAGTGCCAAAGCGAGGGAGTTGCTTGGGTCTGTACCTCCGCCAGATTGCGGCCCGTAACTTTCTGCATCAGCCCAATCCAGAAATTTTTTCTTATTCGAATTTGTTGCGTTTTGAAGCTTTGCTGCAGGCATTAAAAGCGCCTCGGTATCAAAAAATATGATGAAAAATGAACTTCCGTCTGTCAGGCGGTTGATGCTCATCTTCAATTCGGAAAGCATCTGATTCATCTTGATTGGGACAGTGACCATGCTTCCTGAAAAATCCAATATGAAAACTATTGACTTTGCCTTTGTCTGAATTCCCATGAATTCGGTCCCTGAGGGATCTCCACTTTCAGTTGATAGTGATTTTCGAGTGCCTCGCTTGTCCACAAGAACGGGCCTCTCTAATTCCGTTGGTTTGGCAATATCTCCAGGAGGGGTCAAGCCAAGACGGGGCCGTGTCACTTTAGAAACCTCCTTCGGATTACCCAACTGTGGAGGATTGATTGTTGGAGTTGCAATACGAAATCCTTCAAGCGAAATGATGATCTTCACATCATCGTGACCCGATCCATTTTCAATCTGGAAAGAGAGTCCGTAGTCCCGTAAGTTGAGAACAAATTCAGCTTCAAATCCAACACGATCGCGTTTTTGTTGTTCCGAAATACCAGTGCATTGAAACGGGATGACTATCTTCTTGGTGATTGCGCCGATGGTGGCGTTCAAAGTCACAAGAAAATCTTTCTCTGACTTTTTTTCATACGAAATACTTTGAAAAGTAAACGCGGGAAAAGTGGCTACGTTCAAACACTTGTTGTCAACAAGTTTGACATCGAGTTCAGGGTGGTCACAGTCAACGCTCGCAGTCTGAACCTTGAAATCAAATTTCAGCGCGACGTCTGGTTCGTATTCAAAGGTTCCTTCTATATCATTGAAAAATCCCCAGAATTGGCCAGCACCATTGTGGTTTACGCGAAAGAGGGCCATCGAGTAAGCGTCGTCAATTTTATATTTCAAATCGTCAACGCCGACCATTGTTTCGGAGGGAGGTGCTGCTGTAGGTGTGACAGAGGGATTTACAGATGCGGGCACCGTAGAAGATTGGCTGAACGCCTGATTCGTAGTAACTATGCAAAGAATGAAAGGAAGAATGGTCACCCAAAATAAATTTGAAGAGAAAACTTTTTTGTTCATACTTTTCATTTTCTGCATTTCTGTCAACTACACATGAAGTAGGCACAAATTTATACGCAAGAAAGCACCTATGAACACAAATTCGATAAATGGCTAAAAATTAAGGGCGCTGAAAGTCCAAGCGTAATCACTCCTTCCGCTTGGGAGCACTGCCAGGCTCAATCCCCTCCAAGGAGACAATAATGCGAGTTTCATCGCCAATCATCTTTTTTTCAACGCCATAAGAAACGCCAAAATCACTGCGTTTTATTTCAAATTCTGCTTCGAATCCCGCGCGTGTAGCGCCACCCAATTTAGAAATGGCCGTGCATTCAAATGGAACGGTCACTCGTTTTTTTACTCCGCGAATCGACAGATCTCCAACAACTTCGAAGTTGCCGTTTTTGATGTGTTTTGCACTCACGCTGACAAATGTCATTTGAGGAAATTCAACGGAGTTAAAAAAGTCTGGACTTTTTAAATGTCGGTCGAGTTGCTCATTATTGCTATCAACGCTTGCAGTTTCAATTTTTATGACCATCGATAATGATTTCTCCGGTGTGTATTGGATCGTTCCACTGACATCATTAAAGAGGCCCCAAAATCTTCCTGCTCCCAAATGTTGAACGCGAAAGAGAGCCATTGAATGCACATCGTCTACTTCAAATGGCTTTGTGATATCCGTGCTTGATGCTTGTGGTGCTATCACTTCGGCGGGTTTTTCCTGTGAAAAACCCATTGCTGCAACGAGCGTTGCCGCGAGAATCGCAATCAGTATCGTTTGTTGAATTGGAGAAAATTGCAAATGTTGTTTAAAAAAATTCTGATGCATAGGAGAATCGCTTTCGTTCAATGTGTGGTTGATTGTTTGAGCAAAGAAAATCTAGTCTTTGACGAAGACAACTTCATAGTAGATCATCGAAATTGCCAATTCGACTTTTGCCCTGGCGATCAATCTGCATCGGAGAATTGGAAATGATCCATCGGCGAATTTGTGGACCAAATCGGTATCCACCTTTTGCTTCTGCGAAGTTCGAGGAGTTCCGATCCCCAGCCTCCAAATGAATGCTGAACATTTCGAAGCAGATCGCTCCATTCTGATTCCGCCGGCAACGGAGAAATAGTTATGTTTGTAGCACGAAGAGTTGTGGACTTCATTCGATATGGAATAGAAGTTCCCGCCGAATTTTTTTGTTGCTTCACTTCATCGGCTATCTTTATCTGCGTTTTAGGTCTCAACTTGTGCGCTCCTTTGCGCACAACTCATCGCACTCATTCGAGAGCGACTTCAATCAAATTGAAGTTAAAACCGAAAGTGGTGTCTAATAACTCACAACTAATATGTAAGGTTGTTTGGGTCAAACCCCAACTTATGTAAGATGCCATCGAATTGATCAAGAGTAAAGAATTGAATGGAGAGTGTGCCTGTTCCAGCTTTACGCCCCTTCTTGATCTTCACCTTTGACCCAATGTGTAGACCAAGTCGCTTTTCAAGATCACCAACTTGGGCAGATCCACGGCGTGGCGGCGGCGAAACGGAAGTAGCAGAGAGACCAGAAGCTGTCTTGATTCTCTGGACCTCTCGCTCTATTTGGCGAACCGACCATTCATCGTGTAAAGCCTTTTCAGCAATTGCTCGACGAGCTTGAAGGTTGTCAATTGCCAACAATGCTTTTGCGTGACCTTGCGTAAGCCTGCCTTCGCGAACGCAACCAGCTGAGAATGTGTCAAGATCATTCAGACGAAGGAGGTTTGCGACTGTAGCCCTGTCAAGCCCAACCTTTTCTGCAGCTTGTTGCTGAGTCCACGAAAACTCGGTTATTAGCCTTTGCAGGGCTTTAGAACGCTCTAAAGGGTTCAAATCCTCCCGTTGAACATTCTCGATCAAAGCAAAGACTGCTGATTGGGCTTCGTCTGCGTCCCTCGTGATAGTCGGAATTGTTGTTCTTCCAAGAGACTCGAATGCCCGCAATCGCCTCTCTCCAGCGATCAGTTCGTGGGTCTTTCCACTGTGGGGCATTCTCAATTTGCGAATCACAATAGGCTGCAGAAGGCCATGCTGTCGGATTGACTCTGCCAGACCTTGAATTGCTCGGTCATCAAATTTCTCGCGCGGCTGTCGAGAATTCCTAGCAATGAACGTGATGTTCATTTCGACAATTGCGCTAGCGGCAACAGGTGATACCTGAGCAGGAATGTTCCCCGTGGAACTATCCTGGCTTTTAATGGCTGGAGATGGCGGCGTTAGTGAAGGCGCCACAGGAGTTGTATCTGTGACAAGGCCAGTATTTGGCGTTATGGGTGAATGCGCAGGCTTAACAACTGGTTGAAACGGTTGTTGCGTTGCCGGCGGAATGAGTGACCCAAGCCCGCGACCAAGCCTTGAAGTTATGGCTGGCTTTGCGGCCGTCTGATTGTTTACTTGTGAATTTGACGCTAAATCCTTGCGATTTTCTTGCATTACGATTCCTTTCGTTGTGTTCCACGTGGAACGATTGTCAAATTAGTATACCCAAAAAAATCAATTCAAATATATTTAATTTTGCATTATCGGACTATAAAACAAATCTATACTTTTATGATGAACGACAATGATCCGATTTTGTTCGCTTCGATTTCGGGTGATGTGTTAACGCTTTCTATTCATCACACAACTATTAACGCCGAAAATGCGCTTCGAATGCAAGTTGAATTTCGAACATTGCTTCAAACTCTTCCGCCCAATATCAAAACGATCCATCTCGAAATATCTGAACTTCTTGCAATGAGCAGTCGCGGTTTCGAGTCGTTCCTTCTCCTCCATCAAGGATGCGTTGACAAAAAGGTCGCACTGACCGTTTCAAAATTAACGCAAATTTTTCACAGGCTACTCTCGAGAATGGGATTCCTTCGACTCTTAAAAATCGAAGACGAGTGAACTCTTACGAATTAATAAACATTCAGCGATTCGCCAAGAATCGGTAATCGCACATCACTCGAAACATTCTGGCGGAGTATTGCAGCGAATTCTTCGCGCGCCTCAACAGCGCCGTGGACAAGTGCAATGGATTGAGGCATGCCCGGCATTCGTTTCACCCACGCTAAAAGATCGTCCGCATCTCCATGTCCAGAGATGCCTGCAATGCGATCAATCTTTGCATTCACATCAAGTGCCGCACCATTGATCTCGACGCGCGTTGCGCCATTCAGAAGACCATGACCAAGCAAGCCGTCGAGTTGATGTCCAGTAAATAAAATTCTCGTATCTGGTTGATCAATCGCAAGTTTTACATGTCGCAAAATTGGTCCCGCATCGCAAAATCCAGAACCCGCCATAATCACACACGCGGTTCTGATTCGATCGATGGATTCTGATTCTCGCCGTGACATCAATGTGTGCAGTTCTGGAAAGTGCAATGGGTTCGTTCCGCGCATACAAGAACGATGCAATGACGCTTCAAGCAGATTGGGATGCCGTGCATACAACTCACTCGCTCGAACTGCCATCGCAGAATCGAGATAGACCGGCATCCCTTGAAGAATGCCGTCACGTGATGCGCGCGCGAGTAATTGTAAAATTGTTTGAGCGCGGCCAAGTGCAAAAACTGGCGCTAAAACCCGTTGATTCTTCAATTTTGCTTCTTTTAATATTTCAACGAGTAATTGATATTGATCCACTTGCGGAAAACGTCTTGCTCCGTTTGTTGATTCCATTAACAATAAATCTGGTGCGCAATCTGACCATTGATGTGGAGCCAGCAGGGGGTTCTCAATCGGACCAATGTCGCCAGAAAAAAGAATGCGTGCGGGTTCCATTCCATTTGTTCGCTGAACCCGCAACTCGATACTCGCCGCACCAATCACGTGCGACGCATGCAAGAATCTCATTTCGACTCCTTCTGTTATTGATTCCCACTCCATAAAGGGAATCGCACGAATAGATCTTGCGACACGCTCTGCATGACGATGTGTAAAAAGAATTGGCGGCGGATCGCTTCGAATTGGAATCGCAGATGCGAGGTGTGGAGGAGCGAGAACTCGAGATGATGGAGATGTCCCAGCGCGATTTTCCTGAATCCGCAATTGTTGGAGCGTGGCAGAACTTGTCAGCACTCGCGGCAATAATTCTGCGGTTGGTTCTGTCGATAAAACAGGACCTTGAAAACCAAGTCCCGGAAGCATTCCCAAACGCCCGCAGTGGTCGATGTGCGCATGCGTGACCAACACGGCATCTAGTGTTGCGAAGTCAAGTTCAGGTGCGCGCGTATTGCGCATCTCCTGTTCAGGACCACCTTGAAACATTCCAAAGTCAACAAGCAGGTGCGCGTGTGGTGTTGTGACTTCATAGCACGAACCAGTCACTTCGCCAGCCGCTCCATGAATACGAATGCTGACACATGGAACAACTTCACTCATATCAGCGTGTGTACCATTCTTCTCCAATGCTTGTCGCCATAACAATTTGTATTGCGATGGCGAATTCCAACAATCCACCTGCGGATTGCTCTGGACTTGACTCTCCATCGGCATCCCAAACCGAACGTCGCTCTGCACTTGATGCATGCGCCACAGAAGCGAAGCAAAAACCTCTTGACTATTTTCTTGATCGCATTGAACAACTTGGGTGGCATGATTCTCGAACTGAAACTTACGGCGACATCATCGCGACTTGGAACCAAGACGAAATCTCCCAACCAGCCATCGCCGAGAAGTTGTTCTCGCTCTATAAGAATGAAAGAGCATCGGCTGATGCTCGGGTGGTTGCCTGCAGAGCACTCGCTGGATTGCCCAAAGTGAAACGCCCAGCTGAAATGTTGCCTATAGAGCAGATCAGGGTTGAAATCACCACGCTTCCATCCCTAATGGCATATGACCGCAAAGAATTCTCCGTCGCACCTGGATGCCTTGTTCACTTGACACTTCATAATCCAGATGCTCTCGAGCACAATTTTCTGCTTGTTGCACCAAATGCACTTGCTGAGATCGGAATTGCAGGGGACCGAATGGGGCAGACGCCTGATGGCAAAGTAAAGGAGTTTGTTCCTGATTCTAAAAAAGTCCTTGCGGTTCTCGGCTTGGTTGCCCCAGGAAAATCTAAGTCACTCTGGTTTATCGCCCCTTCAAAGCCCGCAACATATCCATATGTTTGCACCTATCCAAGCCACTGGCGAACGATGAATGGAAAAATGAAGGTTGTTTCCCCAATCACTCCGCCAATTCCAAATCCAGAAAGTGAGAAGAAAAAATAATTGAATTACTTCAAAAAAATCCAAAACCATACGAGCCATGAAGTGGCTTGATGAATGAGCCAGATACCCATTGATACCATACTCAGTCAAAGGAAATTCTAATGTCAACAACAAATCCGCCACAACCATCGCCAACTTCTCAAACTAAAAAACCTCCAGTTCATAGTGCAACCGCCCGAGAATTGATGCAGAAAATTGAAGCCAAGACCGCAACGATCGCCATCGTCGGCTTGGGGTATGTGGGTCTTCCTCTCGTCCAAGCAATTCGTGACGGTGGATTTCCCGTCATCGGATTCGATGTCGACCAAAAGAAAATTGATGCTCTCAATAGTGGAAAGCGATACATCCTGCATCTTGGCGATGATTTTTTTAGCAATTTGAAGGCTGATAAGCAATTCACACCGACTTCGAATGCAAAGGATCTTGCGAAAGCAGATCTCATTGTGCTGTGCGTTCCAACACCTCTTGGACAACATCACGAACCTGATCTGACATATGTCTTTGAGAGCACGAAGACCGCGGCGGCATCTCTGCGAAAAGGGCAGCTTGTTGTGCTTGAATCAACTACATATCCAGGAACAACGCGGGACGAGATGAAGCCGATTCTTGATAAAAGCGGGCTGAAATGCGGTGAAGAATATTTCCTTGCATACAGCCCAGAGCGTGAAGATCCTGGAAGCGCTGGCCGAAGTGCGCAACACATTCCAAAGTTGGTCGGTGGCGTGGATGATGTTTCGACTGATCTTGCAATGGCTTTTTATACGAGAGTTGTCAAAGCAGCGCATCGTGTTTCCACTGCTGAAATTGCAGAGAGCGCAAAGCTTCTTGAAAATATTTATCGTGCAGTCAACATCGCCTTGGTCAACGAAATGAAAGTCGTGCTGACAGATATGAATATCGATGTGTGGGAAGTTATCGCTGCTGCGAGTACAAAGCCTTTCGGATTTCAGGCGTTCTATCCTGGGCCTGGCCTTGGAGGACATTGCATCCCAATCGATCCATACTATTTAACGTGGAAAGCAAAAGAGGTTGGACGCAACACGAAATTCATCGAACTTGCTGGCGAAGTCAACACATCGATGCCTCACTATGTGATCGAACGAACGCAACACGCTCTCAACGAACACTCGAAGTCAATCAAGGGATCAAAGGTTCTTGTGCTTGGAATTGCATACAAGAAAAACATTGACGATCCGCGAGAAAGTCCATCAGCCGAAATCATTGAACTTCTTCGAGACCGTGGAGCCGATGTTTCGTACCACGATCCACATCTTGCCAAATTCCCAGCGATGAGAAAATATCGTGTCGATCTCTCGTCCGTTGCGTTGACAGCCGCCACACTTTCCGCGAGTGATTGCGTACTGATTCTGACCGATCACGATGCCGTCGATTATTCTTTGATTGGGCAACACGCCAAGATCGTGGTCGACACCAGAAATGCGATGGCGAATGTGCCGGCGAATCGTGTCAAGTGTGAGGTCATCAAGTCCTAGGCGTAGACTCAACAATCTAGTACGATTTCACGCAGAATTATATGAAAATTGAACGCTCTAACTTTGTTGCGCTTCGTTCCAACCGCGAAAGGTTCGCAGTTGCATTTCTTGCAATTTGTATTGCGTTGCTGGCGACAGCGCCCGCACTTGCGCAAGAAGTTAGTAAAGCTCCTAGACAACCTGCTGCTACCAATTTGTCATCTGCGTGGGTGGGCTATGCAGCAATGACGCTCATCTTTGCGTTGATTCTGCTCATTAGTCTGCGTAGTTCCGCACGCGGAGAGCAAAAATCGTGATTCGACGACGCTCTCGGCTATTGGCTCTCACGATTCTCAACGGGGCGCTTCTTGTTGCCATCATTGCGCTCCCTTTGACTCGAACGGCTGACGGCCAAGATGGTCGCGCATCACGATCGCACGCGACCTATTCGATGGCTGGAGGAAATATTGGTGGCGCTGCAACCGGCGCGATTTACATCGTTGACGAAACCCACGATGAAATGATCAGCCTGATGTGGAACGACAAGACGAAAATTTTGACAGCAATTGGCTACCGAAATCTTGCCGCAGATGGCGGTGCATCATCGAGGCCGCAACCATGAAAGCAAATCGACTTGAGTGGAGTTTGGCCACCTCTGCATGCGTTCTTGGAACCATTCTTGTGATGCTTTGTCTATTCCAGCCGCTTGATCCCATCGCTCAAGCTGGCGAATCGGTTGGCCCGGCAGCAAACGGAATTGGAGTTATGACGCTTTCGAATGGCGAAGGTCCCGACAACCGTCCGAGCGAATGTGTTTATCTGCTGGATAATCGAAATGAAATGTTGATGATCTATTCGGTTGAAGTCGTAAGCGGAAATCGCTCCCTTGCACTGCGTACCGCAGAAAAGCTTCCCGCTCTCTTTCGCGCTGCACGGCCTCGCTGACGCTATGCGCGCACGCCCGGTCGAGACTGTCACTGCCATCTCGCGCGCAGCGCGATTTACAAAACGATCGATCAAGGCTGGTTCGAAGCGACACGCGTTGCGTCTCACGCTTTCGATGCTCGACATGACGACACTCGAAGGAAAAGATTCCACAGAGAAGATTCGTGCCCTTTGTCAAAAGGCAATCTCTCCAAGTGATTTCCCTTTTACGCCACCACTCCCAAGCGCGGCTGCTGTCTGCGTCTATCCAGCGCTCGTGCCGATTGCGCGCGAAGCAGTTGCAGGAACAAATATGAAGGTGGCTTCTGTTGCGACAGGATTTCCAAGCGGTCAATTTCCGCTTGATGTTCGCCTTGATGATTGCCGCAATGCGGTCGAAGCTGGAGCGGACGAAATTGATATGGTCATTTCGCGCGGATTGTTTCTTGCGGGACGATATGACGATGTGCGACGCGAGATTCGCGAAACTCGTGCAGTGTGCGCTGCGGCATCGAAATCAATCGGCCGCGAACCAGTTCATCTCAAAATCATTCTCGAAACAGGTGAACTTGGAACGCTGGATTCAATCCGATTCGCAAGCGATCTTGCGATCGAAGCGGCGACGAGTGTTTCGGGCTTGCCAGATCCAACCGACGGTGAAATTTTTATCAAGACATCCACTGGAAAAATTCAGCCAGCTGCAACAATGCCTGTCACATTGATCATGCTTGAAGCAATTCGCGATCACTTTCTTGCAACTGGATTGCGCATCGGAATGAAGCCGGCAGGTGGAATTCGTACTGCGAAGAGCGCCATCGCATATTTGGTGATGGTGAAGGAAACCCTCGGTGAAGAATGGTTAACTCCATCGCTCTTTCGATTCGGTGCATCCACACTGATCAACGATGTTGTGCGTCAACTGATTCGATTGGACATGCCTCGCGCATCGCCAATCGAAGGTGCAGTTCGATATGCGGCGTCATACGATCCAACTGAATGAAATGCCTCTGCGGCTGTTTCTGCGGCTGTTTCTGCGGCTGTTTCTGCAGCTGTATCTGCAGCTGTATCTGCGGCTGTTTCGGGAGCTGTATCAATCGAACTTCCACTTGCGTTCCCAGCCGCTGGAAAGTTCTCTCGGGCGAGTTCCGCAGGCGGCCGACGGCACTTGCATTCGAACATCGATTGAATCGATCGTGTCGGTCGCCGAGGACTGTTTGAGCCCCGAGAGGACTTTCCACGGCTGACTCAATTTGCTGTCCGATTCTGCGGCTGCCCACATATGCGATTCTGTGGCTGCGTCCGCGGCTGTTTCAGTCGCTCTTCAACTTGCGTTCCCAGCCGCTGGAAAGTTCTCTCGGGCGAGTTCCGCAGGCGACTGACGGCACTTGCATTCGAACGTCGATTGAATGGATCGTGTCGGTCGCCGAGGACTGTCTGAGCCCCGAGAGGACTTTCCACGGCTGACTCAATTTGCTGTCCGATTCTGTGGCTGCCCACATATGCGATTCTGCGGCTGCGTCTCCGGCTGTGTCGACAGCTGTTTCAGTTGCGCTTGCGCTAAAGCGTTCCCCACGATGCAAGCAGTATGGCCAAATCCAATCCATCAACAACTCCATTCAAATCAACATCCGCGTTAGAACTTCCATCCCCCCATGATGCCAAAAGCACGGCAATATCAAGCCCGTCAACCATTCCATCCAAATTGATATCCCCGAGCGCGCGCTCGCATCGATCAGCCTTGCTATCCGAATCTACATCGCTCAAATGTATTTCGACTCGCGCACCACCCACAAGAATTCCAGATCGCGCTTCTCGATACGCACCAATTGCTGCGTATTCTCCACGCACGGCGACTGCAAATCCAGCTCGAATGGGACCACGACTCTCCCATCCTGATCCTGTCAACTTAAAACATTCGTGAGCTCCACTACTTTCGGGAGATCCCCACGAGCCGACGAATAACAACTCGCCGTCAATCGCAACATGCGATCCAAATTTTCCGCCATTGACTGGTGATGCAGAATAAATTGTCTGTGTGAGTTGCCACTGCGAACCGCTGGGTTCGAATACAAAGACCGCGCTGCCGTTGAGACTGGATTGGGAGCCAGCGCCTGGAGCACCAACAATTATTCGGTTTTCATCGATAGCAACCGACGATCCAGCGCGCCCTGCATTCGCGGGGAATCCTTCCAGTCGTGATGCGCTCTGCCAGCCCGTTGAGATTCGACGCGAAACATACACAGCTCCAACTTCAAATTGCCCATCAACTATGACATATGGAGCGCCAATCACGATGACTCCATCTGAAACAGCAACGGACAATCCAAAATTTCCTTGATTCGTTGCATCAAGCGGTTCGAGCATCTTGACAAACTGCCAGACCGAATTGATCCGCTCGTAAACAAATACGCGCCCGCGCTGTATGGGGCCTCCAGTGACGATGGTCTCTGGAGATCCAACGACAATCACATCGCCCTGTATTGCAATCGATGCGCCAAATCTTCCTGATACTGTCGGACTTGAAGAAACTAAAGTTGCATTCAATTGCCACGGCGCACCAGTTGATGATTTTTGAAAAACAGAAACATCGCCAGCGGCATTCAAGCCTTGTACATCGCGCATCTCGCTACCAATTGCAATGAATTGACCATCAACAGCAACAGATCTGCCGAAGACATCAAGTGCGGCTGGATTCGTGTGCCGAAGTGTTGCTACAAATTGTGTTGTGCTTCCAGAAATTGAAAAGACGCTTGCACTTCCTGTAAAGTTGCCGCCCACATCATCGCCGTATGCGCCAACAACTGCGGTTTGTCCATCCGTATCAACTGCATATCCATAAAAATTATCTGCAACGATGGCTTGTGATGGCAAGCCAGCGATCACTCCACCTTCACAGAGAAATCGAGAGGGATCAGTACAGATCGCAGTAGAGAGCAAATCACATTGATCAAGAACTCCATTGCCATCGCAATCACTCGCAGAACCATCAGCAAGTTGCAGGATGTCCACTCGACCATCTTGATCACAATCTCCAAATGATCCTGGCGGTGCGGAACAACGAAATCCGCGAATTGCATCGTTTGTCAAGACGAGTGATCCGGCATTATCGCGTCCAGCATCTGAACCAACTGGCGCAATTCCTGTTGGTGTATTGTTAAAATTCACCAAAGGATTTGAAAAGTTGTCGATGCGCGCACCTGGCGAATATGCCATGACAGTTCGATAAACCGTTCCGTTGGATCCACTAAAGCGGTGACCAACCGATTGCGGAAAGAGTCCGCCAGATGTGCAGCCACCACCATCGTTTGGAGCATGACAACAACCCATGTTGTGTCCAAGTTCGTGAGCAAATGTCTGAGTGGCCAAACAACTCCACGAAGTCACACTAAAGCCAATTCCAGAAACAGATGGATCATTCGCGGGCATCAAATATGCGATGCCGCAATACTCACCTGTTGAACGAATCATTGCAACAAGATCCGCGCCTGCCACATCACGGAGTTGATGGATCTCGTCAAGAATTCCGTCGCCACCATTTGCGAGCGTGCTGAGATCTGAACTAAAACTTACTTCCGTATATTGAATTTCGATGTCCAACACCACTCGAATGCGTGGAGCAATTTCGCTGTTTGAATATGCGGCATTCGCACTTGTTTCCGCAAGATCGACAAGCGCTGCAAGCGGACCAACTCCACCAGCTTGTTCGCGCGCAGCTGGCGTAGTTATGACCAAGACATCGACTGTTGGAGCATCAACGCATCCTCCGGCGATTCCACCTTCGGTTTGGCCATTCATCCCAATTTGTCCAAGAAGTTCTGGAGGAGCCTCGACTGCTCCCGCGCAATCCTTCATCGCTTCAGGCGGAAGAATCTCGAATTGAAGCGGTTTCCCAACAACACCTCGCGCTCCCCATCGAATTCCAGATCCATCAACAAGAGTTGCAGCAAGAAAACCAGCGCGCTCGACGATGATCGCTTGAATTGGTCCATCAACATCATTGCCGGTCAGAACACACGATCTTCGGCCGACGGCGCGCTCGGTGACTTTCGAAGAGGTGAAATCAATTTCCAGAGGCCACTGCGCTTGAAGAGCATCCCACCCAGCAACAATCGGAGTCGCTGCGGTTTTTGTTTTCCCCGTTGCCTCCATGCTCAAAAAAAATAGGAGCGCGAACGGAATAAACATAATTACATTCTAGGAGGGAAATCGCGAGGTGCAAAAGGTTTTGGCGGGAATTTTAATCTTTCTATAGCAACGCACGCACGCTCAACATCTGCGAGTGCCGCGCGAACTCTCCGCCATGGCGCAAAGATTGCGTCTAGATCCAATTCTTTTGTGTGTTCAAGCACGCTTGTTGCTGGAATTTTTACTCCAGGAGCTGATAACGCTTTTGTTGCATCTTCCAATTCGCGAATCATTCGCTCAAGATCAGCGCGAGCTGCGGCCAATCTCAAAGCAGCGGGTCTTGCGCGAGGCTCTCCATCTGTCTTCTTCCAAGAACCCATACGAGATGTATTACCTCGAGGTGCGCCACGACCACCACGTGATCCGCCAAATCCGCCACCACGAGGACCACTACTCGAACGATCATCTCCAGGCCCCTCATTATTGTTGGGGTTTCCTTGCGGATAAAACGGACGATTTGGCGGGTGAGGCATAAAGAGCAATCGTAGAGACTCGCACCCAACTGTGGTATGACACTTCGTGTGAGAATGACACAAACAACAATTGCGAAGATTGCGGTTGTGGGTTCTTTGGTCATTTTGGCGGTGAAACTGATGGCGTGGTGGCTCACTCGCTCCGATGCTGTTCTTTCGGATGCGCTTGAATCGATCGTCAATGTCGTTGCGAGCGTAATGACTTTGGGTGCAGTCCGGATTTCTGCGAAACCTCCAGATGCAGATCACCCATACGGACACGGGCGTGTCGAATTTGTTAGCGCCGCAGTCGAAGGTGGAATGCTGATCGCTGCTGGAGCGTTCATCATGATTCACTCGGTTGGTTCGCTGATAGACCATTCACCTCCGATTGAAAACGCACCTTTGGGAATTGCGCTTGTCGTGGTGGGCGGATTGATCAATCTGAGTCTTGCGTGGATGATGATTTCGGTTGGTCGTCGCATGAACTCCGCGGCACTGACGGCTGATGGCGTTCACATACTTTCTGATTCGCTCACGACAGCCGCAGTCATCGCCGGTCTTGTCATCATTCACTTCACGGGATTGTGGTGGGTAGATCCAGTGATCGCATTGATGCTTGGATGTGTACTGATTTATATGGGATGGAATGTTGCAAGAGGTTCAGTCAATCGATTGATTGATCGTCAAGACGATGGCGACATCGAAAAACTTCAGACGCTCTTGAGAAGTCATCTGCAAAGCGGATCAAATTCTCCGAAAATTTGTTCGTTTCACAAAGTTCGTTGTCGTCACGATGGAAATATGCACTGGATTGATATGCATATTCAGTTGCCTGGAGACATGAGTGTGGCGCAGAGTCATGACATCGCAACCGTGCTAGAAAAACAGGCTGTCGCAGTACTCGGTGGAGCAGGCAATGCGACGGCTCACTGCGAGCCGTGCAAAGATTGTTCGTGTGATCTCAAGCGATCTGCAAGCACGTCATAAGAACCACAAAAAAGCGCGACAAACTCTGGAAGACCGCGAGTGAAGAAACCGATCAGGTATCCGAATATCGTTCCGCGAATCAACGCCCATATTGCATAAAGCGCAACCAGAGAAAGCGGTCCATTCTGCCGACGAGTCATTCGCCACGATTTTGCGATTGCCGGCAAAGCTCCCATACGACCCGATGCTGGATCAATAATTGCGATCCCTGCATACACAAGTCGAAATTGGAAATAAATGCTTAGAAAAATAAACGGGATTCCGACAATCAATACCGCCAACAAAATTGTAGCGATTTGCCCTGTCGGATCGCCTTCATTCATTGCAACTACCAAACTGACGACGAACGACACAATGCTCGCGACGATAATCCAAAGCAAGAGTGGAATAAATCCAGAAAGAATAAGCACGATCGAGAAGATCGAAAAATCCCACAGTCGAATGTATGGCGCGAAAAGATCGGTTGATTGAGGAGCTTCGCTTCGAATTGCGCGCAATCCCAGAAGCGCTGCACCATATGAAAACGGAAGTGCGACCAATAAAAAAACTGTAATGCTGATAAAAACATTTGAAACCGCATGACTCATCAAACTAGAGAGTTCTGCGATTGATTGCTCGCTCGATAAATCAATCCCCTTGGTTGGATCCTCGAATAGGTCAGCGAATGCAGCGTAAATTGCAATCAACAATGGACCACCAGTCATAATCGCTGTAATGATGCCAGACCAAATGAGTGGGGCGCTCGGCCGAACCAGCGATCCACGAATTCGGTCTTGAATCTCACACAGCAGCGTCGGTGGGTGGGTTGACAAATTGATTGTTGTGTTGATCTGTGAATCCATCTCTATTCAGCAACATGTTGTACGCCAATCCAAACATCGTCAATGCAAGTGGATAACCCAGCACAATGGATGGCAGGCAGCAAGCAAAAATCGTCGCGACCAACAAAACCCACACGGTAATGAAAAGGCCCAAAAGAGAAAGTGCGCGTCCACGCGTTATCTTCCAAGACATTTCAATACTTGCAAGTGGTCCGCGAGCGGGGATCGAATCGTCGAGTGCCACAAGAGGAGAAAATGAAATTCTCAAGCCAATCCAATACATCACAAAAATGCAGAAGAGTGTCCATATGCCTGCGGAAACAAGAGCGGCAATTGAAAAGTTATCGAAATCGCTTTTCTGAACACCGTCTTGGAATACCTCGAAGCCAATACCAAAGTAAATGATCGCTGCATCAACTGCAGCAGCGAGAACAATAGGAATAAGAATAAAGATGTACATCAAGATGCACGTTCCCAAGATGGTTGGAAATCGACGATAACCACGAAGTATGTCGCCGATATTTGGAATTTGCCCGCGCGCTGCACGGAGTCCCATCCACATCAAGCCCATGGATAGTGGCACGAGAACAAAAATGTTGTAGATCAACACAAAGCATCCCAATCCGCCGGTCAATGCTCCCCATATTGGTTGATCTGGATTTTTTTGCTGGCCAAACAGAAGGCCATTTTGCGCAAGATTGATCACTTGTGTTGGAATGGATGCAGCGATAACTATCGCCACTCCTGCAGTCAACATCAACCAAGACTTCTTGTACATCGCCCAGCTTTGTCCCCAGACATTTGTGAAGGAATATTCCATTGTGTTTTCCTTTGTTTTTATTACCGAATACTTTCACCCTGAATCGTTGCAGATTTGATTGGCTTTTCTAATTTCGCTGCCCAAAGAATTCCTTGTTTGAGATGTTCACGAAAAAGTGGCTCCGAAAATGATTCTTTGGTGTGACCGCCCGCTGTATACCAACATCGCCCACTCTTCATGGTACGCCACCATGCACAAGGATGATCGCCATCCATTCCGCCCCCTTCAAATGTCGATTCGTCCAATCGCGCAAGTACATGAATGCCATCAACCTTGCGCGGATTTCGCTTGAATCGATACCACTCATCGGTGCGCGGCCACATCTCTGGCAACATTTCTGTTGATGGATGCTTGCGATCTTCCACAATGACGGTTGCCTGTTGAATCGCAGGATGCCCGGCAAAATGTGCGCCAATCATTTCGTCATACCACGGCCATTCGTGCTCGGTATCACTCGCCGCGTGAATACCTGCGAAGCCTCCGCCGGATTCGACAAAGTCTTGGAAGGCTATCTGTTGTGCATCATTCAACACGTCGCCAGTTGTTGAAAGAAAGACGATCGCTCGATATTTGGAAAGGTTTTCTTTTGTAAAAAGCGAACTGTCTTCCGTTTGTTCGACATCTACATCCTGGCCAACTATTTCGCGAACACACTTGATTCCGTCTGGAATCGAATCGTGACGAAAGGTTGCGGTCTTTGTGAAAACCAAAATTTTCGGCTTCGTTGCGCTGTCGTCAGCACGCAAAGCAACAAACGCAATCCACATAAGACAGACAAGTGCAATTGCTACTCGGGGCATACTTCAAGTATCCCACGAATAGCCTTTGTCGACAATATAGAAAGATTACGAACCGGTGACAGAAGGAGTCGATATCGGTGGAATACGCTGCGTTTGATTCGACTCTCCGGTGGGTTTGCCTTGAGGCGAAGCGCTCGTCTTTGTTGCGTCCTGTTCCTTTGGATTGGTGATTTCCGTTGGCAAACGAGAGATGACCTCTTCCGCAGCTGGCTCACGCAAGAGAACTTGTTCACCCTCATCAAGACCAGTCATCACTTCAATATCCATTTCGCTTGATCTGCCAAGCGTGACTTGGCGTTGACTGAATCCGTCACTGTCTGGGACGTACACAAAGCTCGCGACACCTTGCCGAAAAACCGCTTGCACTGGAATACTCAGCACATCAGTTGCTCGCCCAAGAAGAATGGACGCTTTGCATCTCATGCTGGGTTTGAGTGCAAGTGACTCGACATCGTCAAGCAGCACACGGACTTTGTAATCGCGACGATTTGGATCGCGCCAGCCACCGCTTTCTGCAAGCACACTGACATTCATAACGGTTCCACGAATTGGAACGGTTGGGTTTGCATCGCTGAAAATAGTCACTTCTTGGTCTGGCTTAATCCGACCAGAGAGAGCCTCGCTTACTTTGAGATACGCAACCATCTGAGAAACATCGGGAATAATCATCACCAACTCATTCGGTTTCAGCTCTGTTCCGATTCCAGGAGGCGGCGCATCGCCTCCGCGCCCCCAACCACCAGATTCCAAACTGCTTGCATACACAACAAGCCCATCAGTAGGAGAAATGATTGTTGTGTTTTCGAGTTGCCGTTGACCTTGTGTCAATCTTTCAAGCGCAGTCTTGGATCTGAACTGCGAACTCTCTAAATCAGACTGGGCCTTCACGATCTCTGAATTCTTTTTCTGTTCAGTTCGATTTTGTTCGGCAAGCGCCTGCTCGAGGTCAGACATTTTCTTCGCTTCATCTTGAGGCATCTGAAATTTTTCATAGACATCAATATCGAGTGCAGATTGTTTGACCTTTGCATCAGCTTGAATGAGAGAAATACGATCCTTCTCATATTCGTCGCGGCTGATGAATCCTTTTGCAACAAGTGCTTCAGAATCGCCAAATCGCTTGCGTTGACGAGCTGCATCAATTGTCGCTGCCTCAAGTGCGGTCGCCAGCTGTTGGCGCTTCGAGACAAGCTCTCCATTCTTCCACCCTTCAAGCGCTAATTTCCCCAACTTCACTTGCAGCTCCGCTTTTTCAATTTCGCTCAATCTCTCATTTTGTTTAATCGCAAGCGCCTGTTCGTTGGCAACCGCTTCTGCCTGCGCGGTCTTCAATTTATCTTGCATATCCTTGATTTTGTCTGTGGATTCTTCGCTTGCGAATTTCACCAACACATCACCCTTCTGAACTCGTAGACCTTCAGCAACAATCTCGGTGATGACCGAACGACCTTCGAGCAGATTGCGCACTTCAACTTGACGGAGCGCGGCAAGTTCTCCAGAGACCGGAATGATCATGTCAAAATCAATTCGATCAACCGTGTGTAGTTCAATTCCACTAAAACTTGCGCCCGAAAGATCCGTAGCACCTCGCTTTGAATTTGGAATCAAAATCAACGTAGACAATCCTGCGATCACGATGAAAAGCAAGATGAAAATGGTGCGCCGATTACTGAGCACAAAGTTTGTGAGCAGACTCTTTCGAGCCTTCGGTGAATCGACTGCAGAATCCCCAAGATTGGCGACTTCGCCAACCGATCCTTCTGGAGGTTGTTCGATCTCAGTGGACATATGTGAAAGCGTATAGGTTCAGACTGGTGGAATCCCTGTTGGTTGTGCAAGAATTCCAGATCCACGTCTATATCGGACCTCCATGCCATCAGGAGCGATAATTTCTCCATCATCAGAGACCCGTAATTGACCGGTTTGCCGCAAATATTCCAAGATTGCGATCTGAACCTCGCGGAGGGCGCGCGCCTTTTCATTCTCCGCTGTATTCAGAGCATCAACGGCATCTGTGCGGTCTCGAGGATCTGCGCGGTCGGGCGCGGCATCAATACTTGCCTGCCGATTGCGGGCGATATCTATATTTTTATCTTGAAGCGAAAGGGTGTAAAGCGCACGATCAATTCGCCTGATTGCTTGTCGAACCTCAACTGCTGCTGAGTTCTTAGCAAACACGAATCGCCGATCGTTCTGCTCAAGAATCACTTGTGCCTTGCGAACATTGACTTCTTCAATGGTGCGGTCGAGGGGAATATCGATCTCAATTCCAACCGTGTAATTTCCAAGGGGATCATCGAGCTGAATGCCGTTGAAGAAGTCCGGGTTTTTTAACAGTGAAGCGGTCGCAAAGATATCGGCTCCCACAAGAACGGAATTCCGTGCGTTATCAACTTGTCGTCGCGCATCTGCGACCAAGTCGCGCGTGTTCTGCAAATCAAGGCGCCACTCAAATGCATTTGCGATCGATCGCTCGTTGTCGATAACGGGTGGATCGAGATCGAGCATTTCGGTATCAATAACAACTGGCGCATCTGTCTGATATCCAATTCGTAACTTGAAACGATCAACAGTCAGTTTGTATGTCTCTTCGAGTGATGAAAGTCGATCAATGACAAAGAGTGCGCGTTGCTTTGCAAGGTCGGCTTGAAACGCAACTTGTCGACCACTGGTCACCAGGGCGTCTTCGCGTTCGACAATTGATCGCAATCCACTGACTTGGTTTCGTGTGTTTGCGATCACTTGCTGCTGAACAACCAATTCGTGAAAATCACTGAAAATTGCGACATAAAAGCGTCGTCGGAACTCTTCAAAAGCTCGTGCACCATAGACCAAATTCCTTTTCGATTGAATGAGATCTTCTTGTGCGACCAATCCTGCGCCGCGAAGCAGGGGGATGTCCAATGAAAGTGCGATATCTAAAGAATTGGCTTGGCCGGTTGCGACAGCACTACTCAATTGATTTGAAGCTTGTGCAAGAATATCCGCACTCACTTGACCTCCATACGGAAGTTTTTGACTCACCCCGAGTTGATTCACCAACTGAAGAGCAGTTGACTGAGTTCCATTCAACGAGACGCTTTGGAATTGAGGAGAAACTTTATCAAAGATACGCGGGCTCCAAATGTGCTGCTGAATGAGCAAATCAAGTGCAAGCAATAGATATGTTTCTTCTGCGACGCGATACTCCAAACTTTTTTTGATTGCATATTGCACACTCTTTGCAAGATTGAGATGCTCTGCATTTGCTGGTGGGGTGTATAGCTTCGTCACATCAGCGATAACCTTGTCCACATCGAGCACAGCTCGAGGGCGAGACTGATATTTCAAATCCTCTGGCTTTGGATTCACTGTCGGCGGTTGATTCAGCCCTGGATAATCGGGGGTGAAATTTTGGCCTTGATAATGAGATTCGGATTTACTGACCGTGGGAACGCTCGATGGCTCGCCAATCGATTCGCTTGTAGTGCGAAGACGCTCTTCCGCGTTCATGTCAATGACATGAAATTCTTGCTCTTGGCAGGAGATCGCGGTGAATGCGAGAGACAAACCGATGGCGCATTGAAGGATTGATTTCAGCTGGGGCGACATTTGGAGAGTGGAATCGTACGCTGATGGACAAGGGCATTTTTGATTGGATCATTTAGAATCGAATGCTGAACTTATGAATCTGGATTTGGTTGATTCGTGTTATTTTATTGCTTTCAACCATTTTATGATCTTTGGCGAATTTAATGTATTTTTCGTGCTTTTTGTGGTCATTTTCGCCGAAAATTCGTGATGCAAGAGCCTTTTGTGGACTACATGTCTTGAAGTTACTGGTTTTTCGTGAAAGTTAGGGTATATATCGGCGATAAACTATGCTGTACGGCTATTTTTAATCGATCTTCGCCGAAAACATATCTATATGTCGCAAAAAGCACAAAGCCCAGCAATTGCTGGGCCTTGGGCCGTAATCCCCAATCCGTTTGGTGCTGTCACAAGCACCGATTTCCATTTCCTTCCCAACAATCCCGTTCCACCCTGCAAAAGCCTCTTCCTATCCTCCTAAAGTCCATTTTCCTACCCTCCAAATCTCAATTCTGGCAATCAAATTTGGGCTCCGAAATTTCTCGCCTAGCCCACTTTGATCGACAAGCCGGCTCCGAAACGCTCGCCTAGCCGGCTCTCCAAACGAGTTCGAGAATGTCAGGGGGTTTCCCCGTTCCTTAGTGCGTCGTGATGTAAGCGCTTGGCGCAATCTCGTTTGCTGAACGGGGCGCCTCTTGGATTCTCTAACACAATGACTGTCGATTACAAAGCATTCTGTTGCAAGTAGAATCCATCATATTTTGAAAAATGCTGTTTCTTGCATAAAAATGATGATCTGAAGCGAGTGAGGTGGATTCGAACATTGTTCGTGCAGATTTTGGCGAATCAAATTCTCGCTTAGCGATATTTCCGATCCGACGCACATCTGTGTGCGTGCCCAGCGGGGTTTTTTCCGAACCAAGCGAGTGCTCGATTGCCCCTGCGAACCCGCGAGTTTCGTCAGTGAAGGTCGCTGGCGCGGCGTTGATCGTTTCAGCTGTATCAGTGGCTGATTCCGCGGCTGTGTCAGTCGCACTTACGCTTGCGTCCCCAGCCGTGGAAAGTTCTCTCGGGCGAGTTCCGCAGGCGACCGACGGCACTTGTAAAAAAAATTCGTAAACCGGATCGTGTCGGTCGCCGAGGACTGTGTGAGCCCCGAGAGGACTTTCCACGGAGGGCCCACTTATGCAATTCCGCGGCTGTATCCGCGGCTGAATCAGTAGCCGATTCCGCGGCTGAATCCGCGGCTGAATCCACGGCTGTATCAGTGGCCGATTCCACGACTGTATCCGCGGCTATGTCCGCGGCTGTGTCAGTCGCACTTACGCTTGCGTCCCCAGCCGTGGAAAGTTCTCTCGGGCGAGTTCCGCAGGCGACCGACGGCACTTGTAAAAAAAATTCGTAAACCGGATCGTGTCGGTCGCCGAGGACTGTTTGAGCCCCGAGAGGACTTTCCACGGAGGGCTCACTTATGCGATTCCGCGGCTGTATCCGCGGCTGTGTCCGCAGCTGTATCCGTCGCTATGCCCGTCGCTCGAACTCACTTTCACAACGCTCAACCAAGCATCACAATCCAACCGTATGCCACACCGTCTTCACTTCCGTGACCCCTTGAAATGCGCTCGGGCTTGACCACGCTAAATCTTCTAGGAACTTCGCTTGTGGATCAACCAGACGAACTCGCTTCAGATTTTCCGCAACACCCAACTGCAGAATCTTCGCCATTTCGGGCTGAACACTCGCAACAACTGCGTCGATATCACGGTGCGCCGCAACAACCGGTACCAATTCCTCGCGCAATCCAGTTAATACATTTAATACGCCCGGCGGAATGTCTGCACTCGGCGCGCATTCTGCGACGATCAACGCCGGAACAGGTTCAACCGAACTCGGCATTGCGATCACCGAACAACCGCACGCAATCGCAGGTAACGCCAAAGTCAAAAATCCAATCAGCGGAAATTCTTCTGGCGCGAAGACCGCGACAACACCAGTTGCTTCGATCTGCGAGAAGCAGTGAAATGGTCCAGCGACTGCATTGCGACCACCCACAACGCTGTCCAATTTATCGCACCATCCCGCGAAAGAAAGTGTTCGATCAATTGCAATTTCAACTTCGGTGCGAGCTTTGCCTTTCCCAACTCGACCACTCATCCGCACGGCGTCGATCAATTCTTCTCTGCGGCCATCGAGCAACTCTGCCAATCGATAGATGATTTGTCCGCGTAAATATCCACTTGATGCCGCCCACTTTTCCTGCGATGCCCGTGCAGCTTCAACTGCATCACGCAAATCTTTTCGAGATGCTTGCGCGGCATACGCCAATGCTTTCCCGCCAGATCGGTTGGTCAAATCATTCACGGGCGCGACACGCCCAGATTCGCTGCGGGGAAATGCTCCACCTATAAAAAGTTTCCATGTCTTTGTGATTTCTGATCTTTCGGTCATCGTATTTCTCCAAGTTTGATTGCAAGCAGTTTCACGCGCAATACGCAGACAATCCAGAGCGACCACCTTCGCGACCAAATCCAGATTCGCGATATCCACCAAACGGTGCAGCGGGATCAAATTGGTTGAATGTATTGCACCAAACAACACCAGCCTTTATTTGTCGCGCAACTTCATATGCCTTGGATCCACGACTTGTCCAAATGCCAGCGCTCAATCCATACATTGTGTTGTTTGCGCGGGCAACGGCTTCATCGGGTGTACGAAAGGTCATCACAGCAAGAACTGGACCAAAGATTTCTTCGCGAGCAATTGTGTGTGCGGGTTGAACTTCGGTGAAGAAGCAGGGCTTACACCAAAATCCTTTCGGCGGTAATACGACATCCGAAACTTCGTGACGCTGCGCGCCTTCCGCAACGCCAATCTTGATGAAACTTTCAATACGATCGAGTTGCGCACGACTGTTGATCGCACCAATATCTGTGTTCTTGTCGAGTGGATCACCAACTCTCAGACTTCGCATTCGCATTCGGAGTTTTTCGATCACTTCATCTGCGACAGATTCTTCGACGAGCAATCGACTGCCTGCGCAACACACCTGACCTTGATTCGCCCAAATCGACGAAACAATTCCTTCGACCGCTTGATCAATCGCTGCATCTGCGAAAATAATATTTGGACTTTTTCCGCCTAATTCCAGCGTTAATCTCTTCTTTGTGCCCGCAACGGTGGACGCAATCGCACGTCCAACATCGGTCGAACCTGTAAATGCGATCTTGTCAACATCGCCGTGCGCAACAAGTTCGCGTCCTGTCTCTCCAGCACCAGTGATGATGTTGACGACACCTGGAGGGAGATCAATCTCTTGTAAAATCTCCGCGAGTCGCAAAGCTGTCAGTGATGTTGTTTCGGCGGGCTTCAGTACAACGGTGTTTCCGCACGCAAGCGCGGGCGCAATTTTCCAAGCAGCCATCATCAAAGGAAAGTTCCATGGAATAATTTGTCCACAAACTCCAATTGGCTCGGGCGCACTTCCGTTTGCTGTGGGGCAGGCCCATTTCAGTTTGTCGCACCACCCAGCATGATGAAAAAAGTGTGCGGCCGACTGGGGGACATCTTCATCGCGTGATTCGCGTATCGGTTTTCCGTTATCCATCGTCTCGAGCACCGCAAGTTCGCGCGCTCTTTCTTGAATGCGACGAGCGATGCGATACAAATATTTCGCGCGCTCAAGCGCTGGCGCACGCCGCCAATTCTTCAATGCCTTGCGCGCTGCGACGACAGCGAGATTGACATCTATCGCATCTGCCTCGGAGATTCGCGATAAAGAAACCTCGGTCGCAGGATTGATCGTCTCGATTGAACACCCGGAGCGGGGCTCGCGAAATGCGCCATCAATAAAAAGTCCATATTGCGGTTTGATTTCCACCTTTGTCGATTCTGGAGCAGGTGCATAATCCCAAATTGTGCTCGGCGTCTTCATCTTCCTAGTATCCCATGCCAATCCATCGCATGCTTGACGAAATTTTTTATATGTGGAACCAATCTCAATAAAAATTCTTGTCTCAATTGCCGTGATTCTTATTTAGACTTCGCCAGAAGCCCGACTCGATGTGCTTCCAACTGCGGGGAATTCTGTATGTATTGGAACTTATGGCAGTGGCCGGACATCCGAACCGACAAAGAACGGAGATTGGGGGAAATGTGGACGGTGCGAAATCGAAGCGCCTCTTCCAAATGGATATTCCGCGCCAACTCCGCCAGGCGCAATTGAATTGAAGTCATATCCATCGGTTCGCTGCGCCGAGATTTCCTCCAAGGGCAGCACTGGAATGGGAATGTCTGCATCATTTTGGCCACTATTCAATCACATCCAATCGCAAGAAATTGCGATGACCAGTCCGGTCGAAATGGATTATCGCGGAGTGATGGAGCAGAATTCGAATCAGCTCAGCGAAAAAATGGTTCGTGGACGATGTCTTTTCTCTATCGCGAAAACGATATGAGGCCCACAGGAAAAGATGGCGCGGTCACCATTCTGGACACAGCACCGTTCTCTCTGTAGGGTTGAAGGGGGCATATGGCATAAAGAAAACAAATGAAGGGTTGAATGGGGCATATGGCATAAAGAAAACAAATGAAGGGTTGAAAATTCTCACTGATTGGATTGCCGCACATCCTGCGTGGCGCGCCGTTGGAGATGCATGAACATTCTCGTATAACGGCCCCGCAGTTCGAAATGGTGACAAATGGTGCGAAGTCCAATTACCAATCGAACTGAAGTCTGTTGTATTCTCAAGCAATGGAACTGAAAGTTTTAGCAATTGATATTGGTGGGACAAATGTCAAAATTCGAGTTGACGCTGATCCCGAAAAGAGATCTTTTCCTTCCGGAAAAACACTAACTCCGCAACAAATGGTTGATGGCGTACTGAAGTTGGCGCAAGGTTGGACATTTGACGCTGTTTCGATTGGATTGCCAGCGCCAATCAGCAAGAACCAACCAGCGCATGACCCGACGAATCTCGGCAAGGGATGGGTCGACTTCGATTATGACGATGGCTTTGGAAAAAAAGTCAAGTTACTCAACGATGCTGCGATGCAAGCGGTTGGGTCGTACGACGGTGGGCGGATGCTCTTCTTGGGGTTCGGCACTGGACTTGGATCGTGTCTGATCGCTGATCATGTCATCATCCCGACCGAACTTGCTCATATGCCATATCGCAAAGGAAAAACTTTTGAAGATGCTGTGGGTGTGAACGCACTCAAGAAGCACGGGAAAAAAAGGTGGTCAAAGGATGTCCACGAAGTGATCAAAATTCTCTCTGCCGGTCTTCTTCCAGATTATGTTGTCTTGGGCGGTGGAAACGCAGTGCGATTGAAGGAAATTCCAGAGAACTGCAAGCTTGGTGGTAACGCAAACGCATTCACTGGTGGATTCCGACTGTGGACTCCAGAGTGGGCGAAGTCTGTTGCGGTTTATCACAACTAATTTTTTACTCACGCATTCATCGGCGATGAAGCAATCCGCCCATTGGTTTGATTGTTTGGCGTGATGACCACACAATCAGCGCGATTCCGATTGCAATCATCGCGAGTGATAACAACATTGGAAGTGTCAACAATCCGATCATAAACACGCCTTCGTCGATTTGTCGAAATTGTTCGCTTATCATTCGAGCTGCGCCATATGCCACCAAGAAAACTCCCGCAATGACTCCTGGCCGTCGTGGTCTGAACCAAACGATCGCCATCGCAAGAAACAAGATAGGACCATCTGTGAAGGCTTGAATAAAATTGCTTGGGTAATACGCTGTCAAGAGCGGCTCAAGTTTCGCTAGAACATCACTGCGGTGAAGATATGCCGCGCGATAGACGGCTTCTGGAAGTGGTTCATTTGGATTCACAAGTGATTGAAGTGGCGCAAGTTTTGCAAGTGGAAAATTTGATTCCAGAATTTCCGCCGGATACTTCACTGACCACCAAGGAGGATTCACCTGCATTGATTCTGGAAGTGGCTTGCCCCACAATTCGCCGTTCACCCAATTCGCTAATCGACCAAAACATAAACCAAGCGGCGCAGCGAATGCAACGCAATCAAAGAGATGCAAAATTGGAAGTCGAATGCGGCGCGCGAAGAGCACGCACGCGACCATCGAACCAATTATTCCCCCGTGACTGGACATTCCACCTTTGTGAATATCAAGAAGACCCCACCACGGCAGCGAAGAGTGAAATGTGATCAAGAGATGCGGTTCGTAAAAAACGACATGGCCTACGCGCCCACCAATGACGACTCCCACTATTAAATATGTCATCAAGTCGCCAACTTGCAACATCGTCAAACCAATTCGCTCTCGCCGCGCAAGTTCGCGTAAGAGCAACCAACCAAGAAAAAATCCCGCGGCATACGAAATGCCATACCAGCGGACTCCGAACCCTGACGAAAATTCGATGGCGAATGGATCGAGGGTGTGAACAAGAACGGCGAGCATCTGCGTAGCATCCCCGACTTGTGATGGAAGCGCCACCCTCCCATGGAAGTCTCAGCGAATTTGCTCGACCAGAGCGACCTGGCGATCTGACGCCTTTCCTTCGGTTGTTAATCCAAGGGAAATCGCTGTCATTTGAAGAATCGCGTGCCGCATTCGGCGAAATCATGACTGGATCGGCTCATCACGCAGAAATGGGAGCGTTATTAGCGCTCCTCGCGCGGCGTTTGCCAACCGTCGATGAACTTGCTGGCGCAGCAACTGTCATGCGCGAGCACGCCACGACATTTCCAACTTCCATCGATGCGGCGAAAATTCTTGACACTGCAGGAACAGGTGGTGCGCCAAAGACATTCAATGTCAGCACGCTTGCTGCGATTGTTGCAGCATCAGCCGGAGTATTCGTTGCGAAGCATGGCAATCGATCGCGGACTGGTCGAGGATCTGCCGAAGTTTTGGATGCGCTCGGTGTCAAAGTTGATGCGAATGCGATGATTCAGCGGCGGTGTCTGGAAGAAGCGCGTGTTGCATTTTGTTTTGCGCCGAATCACCATCCAGCTGCACGACATGCAATGCCTGTTCGCAAGGCGTTAGGTTTCCCAACAATTTTTAATTTGCTTGGACCACTGACAAATCCCGCGCACGCTCGAAGACAAGCAATTGGTGTTTATGACCGTGCATTTGTGCCGATTGTGGCTGAAGTACTCCGTCAACTTGGCGCGGTTCGTGCTGTGGTTTATCACGGCTTAGATGGGTTGGACGAAATAACAACGGGCGCGCCAACTCTCGTTGCAGAGGTGAAGCATGATGCGCAAGGTGGATCGGTGCGGATCTATGAAACAACGCCAGAACTCTTGGGAATCGCACGCGTCAACCCACTTTCTATTGCGCCAGAAAATCTAGCTGCCGCAACTTCTCTTTTTATAGATGTCCTAGAAAACCAGGCTCCAGTTGTTGCGCGCGACATGACACTCATCAATGCAGCAGCGGCCTTGCTTGCGGCGGGAGTTGTTGATGATTTGCGCGGGGGGGTTGCAGTCGCACAATCCACCCTGACTTCTGGCGCTGCGCGAGCCACTCTCGCCAATCTTGTTCGCGTTTCGAGCGAGAACAGTGTGTGATTTCGATATAGTGAGCCGTTCTATATGGAACAGATTGTAAAAGACTCTGGGATTACACCTCAAGAATGGATTGATATCGCCCTGCTCTATGGCGCGCCGATTCTGTGGTCTTGCGTGATCCTCATCATTGCTTTTTTTGCATCAGTTTGGATGCGACGGTTGATTGTCAACGCTTGTGAGCGAGCGGAAATCGAACCAACACTTTCGCGCTTCTTCGCCAAGTTGACGCGATGGGTGATTTTGTTGTTGGCGGGAATATTTGTGTTAAACAGATTTGGATTCGAAACCGCAAGTTTCTCCGTGCTGATTGGTGCTGTTGGATTAGCGGTCGGTCTTGCATTCCAAGGAACACTTTCTAACTTTGCGTCTGGAATCATGTTGATGATCTTCCGTCCATACAAGATTGGTGATTCGATCATTGCTGCGGGTCAAACAGGAACGGTCTATGAAATTGATTTGTTTTCAACAACCCTCGACACGGTCGACAACAAACGAATTTTTATTCCAAACACAGCAATCTTCGGGACGGTGATTACGAATATCAGTTTCCATGAAAAGAGGCGAGTGGATGTTGTTCTGGTCTTGCAACACAGTGCGGACATCGACAAGACGCGCGCAGCATTAACCGAGGCAGCAACAAAAGTTCCTGGGTGCCTCCCCGATCAACCTGAAATTGTGCTTGTCGACATGGCATCTGTGGGAATGACTTGGCAAGTACAAGTGTGGAGCCGGTCTGGAGATTTTCTCTCTGTTCGGCAGGCGACAATACGAGAAGTCAAGGTCGCGCTTGATTCAGCTGGAATTGCATTCGCAATGCCACCAACGATTGACCCGAAACGCTAATTGGATTCCATTTTATGGTCCAACCCAAAGTCCGTTGACTTGGCGATATCTCGGAGCGCGTGGAATGCTGTTCGCAACATTATTGCGATTCCAAATCACATCACCACTGCTGTTGACTTCGAAAATACGCCCAGTGTTTGTCAGCGTGATCAGTGTTGTATTGTCGAGCGTACGAAAAGCTCCACACTGGGTCGCTCCACCATAAATCTGATTTGGTGAACCGTATGTCCACGAGGGAACAATTGGACCAAATGGAAGTATGGGGTCGATTAAATAATTTCCAGATGAATCGCGTGGCGGAATGATCTCCATCACGGTGGAATAATCATTTGCGCTGCCTGGGCGATCACCATTACAGAAAGACAAAATATTCCCAGCGCCCGGAAGTCCCGCATCAATCCAGGTTGCACTGTGCACAACAAAGAATTGTTGATCGGCGGTTGTCCCTCGGTTGTAAGTCAGAGGTTTTCCCCAGCGATACAAAAGATCCCCACCGCGACCTCTCACGCCACCAACATGTGTGGCGGCTTGCGCGGTTGTGGTGGAATGATCAATGACCCAAAGTTCATTCACCGTGCGCGAACTGACAACGATTTGATCAAGAGAGGGGTTGTAATCGATAGAGTTCATGTGAATCCAATCACCAACTCCCATTGGTGCCCCGACCGTTCCTGCATTAATGTTGACCAACTCGGGCTTTGAGCTTATGACCGCATAATTTGGAAACGCAACACTCGTGTCTTGCACAAGGTGATCCCAAAGATTCCACCGCCAAACAATGTTGAATGTGCTGTAACTGGTTGGTTGAATCTCAAGAATCGACTCAGACCATATTGGCGTTGTGAGATTCACTCGACCCATCGCAGTTCCTTCGGCTTGTGTATGTCCCTCCCACACAATGCAAAGGATGTTTCCATTTGGCATCAAACGAATGTCGTGGTGTTGGCAATACTCGGCATTTGAAACGATGAGGTCGTTGATGATTGTGCCTGCGCCATTGAAAACTTGAATGCGGCCTCCGCGAGCAGCACCGTTGTAAACACCAGGCACAAAAACAGTCGGACGGACAAGCGATCCATCGCCACGCAAATATGCGACACTGGCGCCGCCAGTAGCCCCAACCCACGTCTTTGCCACAAGACCCGCAGAGTCATATGCGGTTGTTGTTGTCGTATTGCTCGTCGTAACAAGCAACCATTCAAGAGCTGGGGCGGGACATACTCCCCAACCGCCAAGGAGTGATGCGAGATCACTTCCGTCGGTCGTTCCATCGCCCGTGACATCGCCGCCACTTCCTCCCCAATTCGAAAGCAAACTTGCGAGATCGCCACCATCAACAACGCCGTCACCGTTGAAATCTGGAGGACAATCCGCGCGCGCAGTTTGAGAAATCACCGTGAATTGAATTGCGGCAAGAAAGACAACAACAGCGCCAGGGAAAAACACAGCGTGAAATTGATTTGTGATGATTTGTGACTGAAGTCTCATTTGGGATGCAACCATAAGACATTTGTCGAGTTGTTCTTTTTAGGGACAAAAAAGATGCAAACAGAGCGCAAATCATTATCAGAATTTTGGTGGGGTGGATTTGTGAGATAAAAACAAACAATACCGTGTCGGCACAAAAAGAAAAAAGGGAAAACTTTCAGAAAAGCTTGGGCACATTTATAGCGTGCACCGATGCCGCGCAGGATGGGCGGTCACAAAGCAACGCAACACGCATTCCTTCCTTGGATCGCCGGTGCAATAGTCGCTGGTGCAGCAAGTGCTGGAATTGCAGTGGGCTTGGTGGAGCCAATCGATGCTTTGGATGAACGTGGTCGACTCATTCTTGTCACCGCGTTGATCACTGTCGCCATCGCCGCGCACGGAATAGCGTTGGCGTGGCGACGGTGGTCTTTTGTGTCTGCACTCTGCCTCATGATCGCCGCTGCTGCGTTTGGTGCGTTTCGAGTTGCCGAAGAAAATCAAGAATGGCAGGTATTACTGAAATCGCTTGGTGTGGCGAGGGTTCAACTTGAAGCATCTCACATTGCGAATCCCATTCGAAAACTTGTTTGTGTTGAAGGGATAGTTGTTTCAACTCCGCGCATTGATGAGTTTGCGTATCGCGACGAATTGATGAAATGCGATTCGCTTGAAGAAGACACGCTTGCGCGTTTCGTGCCACGAACACCATCGACTCGATTCGATCTTGAAATCGATTCATTCCTTGATAGCCAAGGAAACCATGTTGAAGTCTTTGCGAAGATTCGAGTGATTGTTGATGGATCGGTCGCTGGTTGTGTGGCTGGTGATCGAGTGCGAACGAAGGGCTTGTTGAGTGGGTTTGAACTGCCAACAAATCCTGGGGGTTTCAATTCGGTGGCGTGGAGTCAAATGCGTGGAATCGCTGGATTGTTGTCGATACCAAGTGAATATCTGATCGAACAGCAGGAATGTCCGCTCTTCTGTGCAACTTCATTTCTTGCTCGATGGCGATCGTATGTCGACGCAAACTTGCAAGATGCGCTCGGTGATCAATCCAGACTTGATGCGACAGCGCTCGTTGCTGCATCAACAACCGGCGCAAACTGGCCGGGCTTGCGTTCGGTGTCGAAAGCGTTTGCTGCAAGTGGTGTCCAGCATCTCGTTGCGATTTCTGGGTTCAACTTCGGCATACTTGCGGCGTGCGCACTTTGGTCTATTCGCCGAATGCGATTGGCACCACGCATCGGCGGAGTTGTCTTGGTTGTTCTTGCGATTCTCTTTATTGCTTCGATTGAGTCAGAAGTTTCATCGATTCGTGCTGCATTTATGGGGGGAACCACGGCAATCGCGCTTTCGGTTGGTCGCTCAATGCAGTTTGGATCGTTGATCGGACTGACGGCGATGATTCTTGTTGCGTTTGATCCACTCACTGCATCTCAACCTGGATTTCAGCTCAGCTTTGGTGCGATCTTTGGACTTCGGTACATCGCACCAATCGTTGCACGGTGGTTGAGTTGTGCAGTCCGAGGCTATGGACTTTTGGCAACAATTCTTCGCCGCGCATTTGAACCACTTGCTGCGGGAATTTCTGCGTGGATCGCGACAACGCCAATCGTTGCGTTGCACTTTGGAGTTTGCTCACTCTGGTGTGTTCCTTGCACGATTGCGCTTTCGCCAAGTTTTGCAGTGATGATTATTTCTTCAAACATTGCTGTCGCTGCACAACCAGTTTGTCCACCAATCGGATTTGTTGCGGGTTGGGTTTCGGTTGTAAACGCTCGAATGATTCTTTGTGTTGTGCGATTTTGTGCAACACTTCCAGGAGCTTTGGATGAAGGATCATCCGTCAAAACCATCACAGATGTTGCGGACTGGCGGACACGAATCGACATGATTGATGTTGGAAATGGTTCGTGTTATCTCATTCGGTCTGGCGCTTCGGCGGTGCTATTTGATTGTGGAAGTCTTGGTTCGGCAGCGGTTGGTTCACAAACAGTTGTGCCGGCGATGCGAGCATTAGGCGTTCGCTCTCTTGACACCGTCGTGATATCGCATCCGAACCTCGACCACTATGGGGCATTGCCAGAAGTTGTGAGAGCATTTTCTGTTCGTCGTGTATTTGTGACTCCACAATTCATTCGGTGGGCACGACATGGTGCCGCACACGAAGCGCTGCGCGCTGCACAAATGGGTGGAGCAACCATCGAGGAATTTTCGAGGGGTGATGAACATAAGTTTGGATTTATGTGTTGGCGTGCGCTGCATCCTCCTGCAAAAAGTTTTTTCGCAGATTCGAACGATGGAAGTCTCATCATTCGAATTTCTGATGGAGGTTTTGCACTGCTTTTGGTTGGTGATGCAGCGCGAGAAGCGTGTCATGCTGTACTCGAATCATCTCTCATTGAAGATCTTCGGGGGATTACTGTGTTTGAGCTTCCGCACCACGGAAGTTTTCGACCAGATGCGGCGGCTCTTGCGATGCGTGTTGCAAGTCCGATTGTCCTGCAATCAACTGGACCAAATCGTCTTGTGAAAGACAGGTGGGGGACGATCCTTGTTAATACACAAAGACTTGTGACTGCGCGTGATCGCGCTTGTGCGGTTCTTTGGAAAAATGATGGGATGATTTGGATCGGTCGCTGGACCGGATTGAGATATGAGTGGTGTAATTCTGGAATCCGGCGAGATTTTCAACAAGGGATCAAAGATATTGATGTGGTCGAATCACAATCGTCGAACACAACTCAATCACCCACCAACAGCGACATCTATCAAGATCGCTCTGCGCAAGATGACCGTATCGCCAATGGGACCGCCGGCAGCTTCCTCGATCTCGATTTCGAGTGGGCCGTTTTGAATCGTGACACGAACACGCTCTTTGGGATTTTTTGTGTTGAGCGAAAAACGCGCGAGTTCTTGGCCGTTTTGGCGAACGACGAATGCGCAATCGGCCCAACCAAGAACGGCTGGTGGAATTTCTACATCCGCGCTGAACACGGAAAAGCCCTTGGGGATTTCGTAGACGAGCCGTTCAGGCCCCCTGATCTCGATTGTGGATGCGCCAAGCGGAGCTTCGATCGTGCTGATGATTGGTGTTGGATATTCCGCGCGCGGGAGAAATATGGTGGTTGGAGCAAAAACTTTTGGCTGGATCAGTGAGAGCGGAATGATTCGCTTGGAAGATTGCGAAACACACATTATTTCTTCTGAAAATATTGGCTGCGATGAACGGCTCATACCAAGAGTCATGCCCTGTAGAACAAATCCTCCACCGAATCCACCTGTGATCGAAGTTCCGTCAACGATTGATCCATCTGACAACCAAATTCGTACCGCTGCAATCTGTGGGGGAGCCGATACCAACGCAATTCCAGCAACACGATCAAGTGGAACCTCTCGTTTGCTCCCCGCATTTTCGATGATGATTGGGTCGGTAAACGATTCGATAAACCCATTCATCCGATCTCCATTACGCAAAACAATCTCATCGAGATCGATTGCGGATGGTGGTTGTGACATTGGTTCAAATTGAATGAATGATGTTCGTTCAATCGGAATATCCATCATGCCCATTCCCGGATGCTTCCAACGCACAACGAGATCATCTCGATTGCCATGAAAGCCACCGAAGGATGCGATAATCACTTGACCATCAGTTAATTTTGTAAACGAAAACGGACGGCGCACGATTCTTTCAATGGAGTCATCTTGGGGAATCCACGCCAATACGTTCAAGCCAGCATCATTCCCATTTTCGAAGCGAAACACGCCGACCTCATCAATTGTCGCATCAACCCACTGACCTTGTAGAGTTAAAACCTCCACATGCGACATCTCGTCAGATGCGCCGAAAAGAAGCGAGAAAAAACATATGAATGAAATCATGTTTATCAGCGCTGGAAAATTGGTAAATACCGATTTGGCATTTGAAGCACAATTAACGCCATCGCCGTTGCGTATGACTCGCCGGCTTGATGATCAATCCACGAACCGTCGTCACTCTGTATAGCGATCAACTCTTCACGAACTCTCGACCACCATTTTTCCCAGCGATCTCCACCTGCGAGATACATAGCTTGGGTTGCGTAATACTGTCCATAAAAATAATGTGCGACCATTTGTGTTCCGCCTGTCGTTGCGATTGTGGAATTACCGGATAAATATTCCAAACCTCGTTCGATGGAATCATCTTCATACACCCCCGCATAGAAAAGGCTTGTGACTCCTGCGGCTGTTCGTGGCCACGCGCTTGAACCTGGTTGACGCATATATCGAAAGCCACCATCGGCATTCTGACAATCTCGAACATATCGAACCGCACGGTCAATTGTGTCTTTTGAAATTTTAATACCAGCGTTTCGTGCGCTTCGCATCGCCATCACTTGACAAATCGTGACGGAAACATCTGCGTCATACGGAACGGGGTTGTAACGCCAACCACCCTCATCATTTTGACTGTTCAAGATTAAATCGATCGCACGAACAAGCGCATCTCGAACGCGCGAATCGGTTGAATTCATTCCATAAATCTCGCCCAGAAAAAGGGTGGCGAATCCATGACCATACATTGGTCCGGTGGTGCTTTCCGCGGCAAGCAATCCGCTTTCAGATTTGTTTGCAAGAACGAATTCAAGTGCACGGGAAACTTGCTCACCATAGCGACCTCGACCAGGCAAGTTGCCATCCGCCATAAAAGCAAGTGCGGCCAAAGATGCGATACCAACATGCCGACCATAGCGACCTCTTCCGAATGATCCATCATCATTCTGTGATGATGCAAGGAATGCAAGTCCACGCTCTATAGAGCGAGCTAATTCTTTGGTGATTTCATTTTGTGCTGGTTTGTTTTCTGCCCCACCAACAGCCTTCTTTGATTCTGGCGCCACTGCATCGCTTGGTGATGTTGGAGTGGTGGGTTCGATTGGGGTGTCGGATTTCTTTTGAGGTTCTTCTTTTTGTGTTGGCTGTGCTGCGACCTTTTCGACAGTTGGTTGCGGCAGAGATTGAAGCGCGAGAATGAGTGTGATCGAATAAATCATATTGTCTTGCTGTTTGTGTTTTATGGCTTCGATTCTTCTGCAATCCGCCTGTAATACGCTTCGGTCCAACGACGATACACCGAAGACATCTTTTCACGAACACCCTGACGAATGATCTCGCGTGTTCTTGGGGGTAAATTTCCCCACTCTTCATCTGTCTCTTGAATCACTCCGCCCTCGATTGCATCAACGACTGGTGGTAGTTCGCCGGGTTTATCTCCGGTGGGTTGTGATTTCGATGAGCCTGGCTTTTCTCCCTCTTTTTGTGTGGCTCGTTGTCTTGCTTCTTCTCGTCGTTTTTCTTCAGACCCTGCAGATTCTGATTGATTTGCGCCCTTTTCATCGCCTGGCTTTGCGGATCCTTTTTGTTTGTCACCAGAGGATGAAGATGAGGATGAGGATGAACTTGATGATGATTGTTGCTGTTGTTGCTGTGCAGATGCGATCAATGCGTCGAGTCTTGCGAGAACATCTTCTTGAATTCTTTGGACCGCAGTTCCAGAATCTTTTTCGTTTAACAGTATTGCGCTTCGTCGCATCCCATCGACCGTCGCCTCAAGGGTGTTCTTTGCTTCCTTTTCACTTAAAATTCTTTGGAGTGTTTCTCTTTGTGTGCGACCACTTTCTGCGCTCGCCTTCTTTGAATCTGTTTCGGCGATACCAAGAAGATCGTCGAGTGATTTTTCATCATCTGCCACCGGTTTTTCTGTCGTAGATCCCTGGGTGGTCTGTGGTGGTGGTGAACTAGGAGGTGGTGTTTGTGATTCTTGAGAATTGTTTGCACCAACATGCGTGATAGACGCAAACACAAACAAGAGTGTTATGGATGTTGTACTTTTCAAATTGGATTCCTCGCTTCTTCTTCTGGTTGAATAGGGGGATCATCCTTGGGGGGGACCAAGACTGGAACTTCTGCGTTTTCGCGTTCTTTCATCTTCCGCTCTAGTTCTTCACGAAGCTTCTCTGCAATCTTTGCAATGGAATCTTGTCTTTGCGCCAAACCATTTATTGCATCAACGGGAACTTGTGTGCTTTCGATTGCCTTTGTTCGTTCATAGATGCGCTGCTGAAGCGAACGTATCACCTTCAATTCTGCAAGTGGTGGAATCAATGGTTTTTCTTCTTCGCCACCACCGCCTCCGCCACCGCCCGTTTCTTGGTTTGGGTCTGCAAATGGATCGTCGGGTTTCTTTGCGGCCTCACCGAGGGCACCAACCAGCCCGCGAAGAATTTCCATCACCTCTCGTTCCATTTCTATTGTTGATTGTGTTGGTGGTCCACTTCTCAAATCTGCTGCTGCACGAGCAGCAGCGTCAAGAGCGAGTGTCGTTGCTTCTGTGAATGTTGGAGACTTTTGAACATCTTGCGAACTTTCTGATATTGCCGCAATTGCTTGCCGAATGCTTTCTTGCTCGACACCAAGACGGCGAGCTTCGACAAGTACTCGCCGATCACTCCCTTTATTGAGCAGTGATTCGGACGCTATAAACAATCCCTCTTCGCGGTCATAGAGATCTTTGTATTGCTTAACGAGTTCGCGCACTCGTTGTTGACGTTCTTGTTCTTTGTTCTTTGTTTCTTGTTGGCGCACAACTTCGAGTGCCTCTTGAAAGAGGGCGGTTGCACGCACAAGATTTTCGTGACCAAGTGCAACTTGAGATGGTGATGCCCCAAGAGCACTTGCTGCGCGACCGTCAGCCTCTGCTCCGCGTTCAATAAGGCGTACAACCCGTTGTGCGTTTGGTCCAGCAGAGCGTCCTTCATCCGCTACCGCAGAGGCGTTCAGTGAAAGTGTCGCCGCTTGTTGAGAAACAGCAAGTGATGACTTCTCAACCACAGCGCCATCTGCTGTTAAGAGTGCAAGTCCAAGCTCTTCGGTGCTTTGGGATTGAAGAACGAGTTGTTTAAGGGCATCAACAAGAGTTGCAAGTCGACGGCGCAGAGTCTCGGTTCTCGCTTTTTCATCATCGGCAAGATCGCCAATCATTTTCTGGACGGTTTGCAGAGCTGATGCTGATGAGCGTTGTGCTTCATCAAGACGATTTTCTCTTGTCGCTTGTTCTGTTTGTTCCATACGAGCCACGAGTGATTCGTTATCGCCTCGCTCTGCCGCTTGTCGAAGGTTATCCGCACGAGCCAAGTCTTCCTTTTCAATTTTCTTGGCGCGTTCTTTAAGTTCTTCAATGGTTTCACGCGCGGTTTGAGCTGCAGTTTTCGCGCCTTCTGCTGCACGATCCAAACTCGCGGATTCATCTGCTGACAACTCCGAGCGATTACGCCCAATCGTATTTGCTCCCGCCCTTGTCCTTTCTTTTTCTGATTGTGAAATAGCCTCTGCGACTTTTTCTAATTTGCGGGCCGCCATCCACGCATCTTTATCTTTATCGAGGAGTGTTGCGAGATCGTTCAGTTCGCTGCGAACCTCCCGTTGTGCTTCTTTGGCGTCTTCAATCTTCTTGTTGCTCCGATTCGAATCTTGATTTTCTTTATCTTCTGATTGAATTTGGGCCGCTTCTTGTAAATTATTTCGAGCCGATTCGCTTTGTGTTTGAGCGGTTTGGAGGATGTCATCTGCGGCTTCAATCATGCTTCGTGTCGCGTCATCTTGAATATCATTTCGATCAAGTCTTTTTTCGAGTCCGTCCATCATTGAGCGGATGGTTGAAATACGCTCACCAATTTCGGTTTGGGGGCGCACTTTGGTTGATGCAGATTCTTCGCGTGTCATCAAACCTGCTTGTCGCTCGTTTGTTCGTATCGCACCTTGACGAATTGCGGCGATCGTGTTGCGTGTTTCTTCCTCAAACTGTGGGCGGGTCAACACACGAATACGTCGTGGTGTCGATCGCGTTCCTTCTCGTGCAACACCATCAAGGCGGAAGACATCGTCAGCGATAAGAGTAATTTCAAACACATCTCCAGGTTGGGCGTTGGCGGTAGAAAGATCAAAGAGTGTTTCCGTTTCAGCTTCACGCTCTCCTTCGACCAAAACAGAAACTAAATCTTTGCGCCAGGTTTTTGATTTGCTTACTTGAATGGCGATTCGATCAAGCCCAACATCGTCGCGACCTATGCCTTTGATTGGGATGAGTGCGGTTGCGAGAACAGTTTCATCTGTGTTTGGTTCGGTCACAAGTGCTTCGGGGGGTACATCTGCCGCAACATCAATCACAGCCTGAATGTCATCAATGTTTTGAACTCCATTCTTGTCTATCAAGCGGATATTCAGTGAACGAGATTGATCTGCAAGCCATTCAATATGCCATTTCCCATCGAGATCTGAAAATTCGAACTGGGTGTCATCTGGGTCATCGCCTTTTTTGTTGTTGGACCAAATCAACGTTGATCGAAGCCAGTTCTCGCGTTGTAATTCATCTGTTGGAACAACAATGGTGCCGGTTGGCAACAAATCAAATCCAACCATAGATCCCGCGAGGATTGTTGTGGGAATACGACCATTATTATTTGTGCCATTCCCAAGTTCATAAAATTGTGATTGAATCTTTGTTGCGTATTGTGGTGGTGTGATAGAGGCGGTCAACGATGTGAGGGTTGGCGCTTCAACAAAATCGATTCGTTGGATGTTTGTTTCAACATCGCGCGTCAAGAATTGGAATTCAATCGAATCAGACCCGGCTTCGATCAATCGCTCAAATCGAGTTTCGCTCTGATGAATCAATTGAATTTTTTCCCACACACCAATATTGTCTCCAACTGTTCGACGAAGTCGAACCCAAACGGGCTCGGTTTCTGGGTTTCCACGAAACAAATCCGATTTCAGGGCTAACGCTGTTTGTTTGGGGTGGTGGGTCGCGAATGTTGTGCTACGGATTCCTGTTCGTGCCGGCCACTCCGCTAACACCCAAGGTGTAAGCGTTCTGAGGATTCCGGTTGTAGCAAGCGATGGTGAAAAAACAAAAAAACCAACCCACAACATAACAACAACGGCGAATGCGACAAATTCTTTCTTGAGTTGTGATGTTGATAACAAACCATAAATATCTTGTGGAGAGACCAACGCAATTGCGTCCAACTCTACCTTTTTTGCAAATGGATTTTGTGTGAAATTTTGATCTGCCGCAAACTCGACACCAGACGCAAGGCGGCCGGACGCTTGGGGGTTACGTTTTTCAACCTCAAGAGCCAATTTGACTCGAGATGATGGTGGAGTCAAAACCGGTAAAAAACGATTTCGGAACAACCAACCAACAAAGAACACAAGTCCCAACAAAATGAACCAACGAAGCGGAGAGGGGAATCGAATGAGTGCATCAACCGCAACACATCCAGAAAGTGCAAGGATCACTGTTCGTCCCAAGACTATTGATTTCTCGGCAATGCGTATTGTGCGCATGCGTCGACCAACATCATCAAATTCTTGGGGCAGGTTTCGGGTGATCATGTTTGATTCCTGTGAAATCCTACGCCAACCTCAACACTCTTCGGCCGATCCATTCCAACAAAAGAAGTAGAAGAACAAGAAAGAGTGCTGCGGGGCTATTCCAAATAGGGTCAAGAATGGAGCGCTCTCGACTCGCCGCACGCTTGGGCAAGAGTTGTCGCAATTTTTCGATTTCAACAGGAGCAATAACCGACCCGTTTGTTCGTGTTGCAAGATCGATGAGTTGGGGGTGGTCTGTTTCTGGGTGAGACAACTCTGTGTCGTTTTGAATAACTTTGACCACCTGTTCCATATTGTTGATTCTTGAAGATTCAACACGAACTCTCCAAAGGCCTGGATTCTCTGGAGTCCAAAGCCCAACCCAACCAGATGTTTCGCGAGTAATTTGTATTGCTTGCTCGGTTGGTGTTCCCGTGGTTTCGATTGGCTGAATCTGAACATCAAGTGGACCGTCGCCCGCGGTGTTTGCGGCTTTGGGATCTTGGATCTCGACTCGAATGATTGCTGGGGTTCCCACTTCGGGTTGCTTTGGTTCAACGACCAACCGAAACGAGTTTCCATCGGATTGTGTTGTGCCACGAGAAAGGTAGCGAATGAATTGAATCCAAAACCTCTCTTGATATGTTTCGCCAATTCCGTGACGCCAACGCCACGTTTCGTCGGTTGCGACATAAACAACTAATCCAGCTCCATATCGCATCGAAAGAACAATTGGAGATGATGATTTCCCAGAGAGTGTTCGACCTTGTGCGAGAACTTCGGTGGTTGGTTTCAGTGAACTTTTTTCAATTCGTTGAGCCCACTCCAACTGACCTCGTTCACCAGATGGTGAGAGTGTGGCTGGCCATCTCTCTTTTGCAGATTCACCCAAACGCATAACACCTGCTCGCAACGCATTTTCTGTTGGTTCTACATAAATCGCTTCATCAAATCTTTCTGGAACTCCGTGCATTGGGAGAAGATCTTCCAAATCTGTTCCCTTCCAAGAATTGGGTGTTGATCGTTCTCCCCCGATCCACAAAAGACCCGCTCCTCGTTCACTTACAGCTTGTTTGATTTGTGTAATTTGTGTTCCCGACAAACTCCCAGATGGCACGTCGCCAAGGATAAACAAGTCATAATTCATAAACTCATCTTCGGTTTGTGGCAACCGTTCGAGTGGGGCGTTTCCCTCTTGTGCAAAATCGCGATCGGCCGACAAAAGCATTACCGAACTTTCGAAAGATGATTCTCGCACCAATAGGTTTTTGAGATACCTGAATTCCCACCTTGGATATCCCTCGATATATAAGACACGAAGTGGTCGATCAATAAAATCGACTTCAACAGCCTGTTCATCATTCGCACGAACAAGATCTTCTGAACTGGCTCGAACACGAACAACCCACCGAGTTGGTCCCGCTTCGGATTGAACGCCGGTCAATACCGCCTCTGCTCTTTGATTGACAAACTCTTCAGGTGTGACCTCGACAGTGTGAATCACCTTTCCTGTTTTTTCGTCTATTAAATCGACCTGTATAGAAGTGCGTGGTGCCCCACCAACACACTGCAACTTTGCAACAACCGGAACTTGGTCTCGAATAAATGCGCGAGATGGTGCCTCGGCTTCGGTAACTGCCAGATCGGTCGTCGCGTCTGCAGATCCAAGCGGCACAACAAACACGGGCACAGCACGAGCTTGAAGTGCTCGTAAAACACCTCTATCAATTGGACGTGTTGTTCGCCCATCAGAAATAATGACAACCCCACTTGCTGGTCTCCCTGCGAGTTTGCGTAGTGCTGTTTCAATTGGAACCGTTAAGTCTGTCGACCAACCATCTGGTTCTTGGAGTTGTTTTGGATCAAGATTGAACGCAGATGCGTGAAAGCCAAGCCAAACAATCTCGCTTTCCTTTTGAATGTCCGACCAAACATTGTTTTGGAGTATTTGCCGAATCACCCCATCCCGTGATTCAATTGATCCATCTTCGCGGCGGCTATCGCTTACAGACATACTCCGACTTCGATCAACCAAAACCGCAACCCAATCTGGCTGGTTCTCTGTGATGGGTAGTTGAAGTAGTGGCCCAGCGATCAGTGCGCTCACAAAAACAAAAAGTATCCCACGAATAGTTGCGAGCGTGAATCGAGTGAACCTCGAACCAACCATTCTCCTATAACTCCAAACAACAATAATTATTGTGCCCACAAACATCAAAAACCAACCCCAAACAGCGGGTGGGTATTGCCAAGTCAACTGAATCCCATCGGCGCCTTCTGGAATCACATCCAATCCAAAGAACCATCGAAAAAAACTTGATGAGGTCATTGGTGCTCTCTTGCAGTTTTTGGTGATGTCGCACCCACCGATGAGTATTTCGCGAGCCATGTTTCGCCCAACAACAACAGAAGGAGTGCACTAAAAAACCAAACAGCAAACGATCTTCCCTGAAATGCACGCGCAATTGAAGTGGTCTGAGTTGTGTTGTTTGTTTGTGTTGTTGTGCTTGATGTAGAAGCAATATCGTTTGTTATGTCTTTGTTGTTTTGAATGATTGTAGAATTCTTGAATACGCCCATGATCTCTTCTGGAGATGTTGGTTGTGTGGATGCTGCGGTTGGATCAATGTTGGCAACCACCCAACCAACAGTTCGTCCCGATCTATCGATAGCGGAATAAACTCCGGGGAGCGAAACCGGTTGTGAAAGTGTTCCGTTTGGGTCAACGGAAATCACGCGTTCGTCATCTGCAACAACCCCCTCGCGCCCAAGTGTGAGTTTCAATCCGATCGCTCCAGAAATTATGTTTGGAAGACGATCACACCCAACAATCATTTGCCTTCCCCGTTCTACTTGTGCGACTGATTGTCGAACCAATTCTTGAAACAGTGGAACCATAAGTGGTTTTGTTGGAAGGTTCGTCCAATCAAGTTCGGGTGGTGCGGAAAAGAAAAGGATAGATCCACGCGAACCATCGCTTGTTCCGCGAGTAAGAAAGGGGATTTTGTTTCCCATTTCAAGAATAACTTCACCGCGATTCACCGGCACAGAGATGTCGAACCATTGGCTCACACTGATGGGCTGGATAAGTTCTTGTAGCTCTGAAGAAAGTTGAAAAAGAAGTTGGTGGGGCGTGGTTGATTTCTGAATGGAAATTGGTGGGTCGCTCTTTGTCGCTTTTTGTGAAATACTCCAACCCAAATCAAACGCCCTCAAAAACACATCTTGCCAAGCGGAGTTTGTTGTTTGTGGTGGTGGAACAACAATAACCACCAATCCGGATTTGACCGCTTGTGACAAAACTGCCCATCCAGCCATATCAATTGCGTCTGGTCGGAGAACAATTACACAGTCAAGTCCACGGCAACGCTGTGTGTTTAGCGCTGTTGGTTCAATCATTTCTGTTTCGATTCCAACATCATCTGTTGGTCGTAGCGCTCGCTCAACCCACGCGCCGCCCCTGGTGTTGGATTCGAACGACTGGTTGTTTGTGTTTATTGAAACACGGTCAACAATTCCAACCCGAACCGTGTCTCTTGTGGAGAGAATGGCGAAGCGTGAATTATCTGCTGGTTGAGCGTCGGTTTGAAAAAGATTTGCGCGAAGCGCGGTTTCGCTTCGCTGACTATTTGAGATGGTGATTGTTCCGTTTACGACCGCTTCTGTTTGACCGTCTTTCCACGTTGATGAAATTGAAAGGCGGTTGTTGTCGTCTGAAACAATGTTGATTTGCGACTTGTCTGATCCAAGGCGACCACCTTCACGTCGAAGTTTTATTTGGAGGGGAACGCCACCCTTTATAGAAAGGGGGCTTTTCGCTTGTGGTTCGAATGAGATTATTTGTGTGTTGTTGACATCGGTTTGATTTGGGGGGGTTAAAAGTAACCTGGTTTGACTTGGGGTTTGGGTGGTCGTTTCTTGTGGGTTGGTGGATTTGGGTGTGGAACTTATGTCTGCGATGCTTCCGCGACGAAATTCACTAATGATGCCTATAAGTGGGGTTGTATTTGTGGCTATATCGATTGTTGCGGCGATGTTTGATGGTGTGTCTGAAACTTTTGTCGCAACAAGGGTTGCTCTTGCTGCCGAGATGTCTGTGGTTGGTGGCCAAACAAGCGATCGTGGGCCAGCGGTTAAAAGAAGGCCGACTCGATCGCCTGGTTTCAAATCGTCTATCGACGCAATGGCTTTTGTTTGTGATGTTGTGAAAGATTCTTTTCCTTCATGGGTTGTTTGTTGAGAAACTCCATCATCAATAACCAATATAAGTTCTTGTGGCATGCTTGAATTTGTGGGGGTTTTTTCTTTGTCGGCTTGAAGAAGTGGGCCAGCAACAGCCATTCCAGCCAGAACAACAATCATGCATCGCAAAACCAACAAAGCCAACCTTTCTAATCGCCGACGTCGGGTTGTTTGTTGAACGGCTTGCAACAACAAATCCATTGCCGCCCATTCGATCTTCTTTTTCCGCCTTCGAAAGAAAAAATGGAGTGTGATTGGGATAATTGTTGCGATCACTCCAATTATTGCGAGTGTTGGTGTTGCAAAAATCACTTGGACAACCTCCGCCGCGCAAACGCTTGGCGTTTGGCGAGAAGCGCAGAAAGAATCGGACCAACAGATTCGTGGGTGTTAAAAACCGTGCAATCAAATCCAAAGCTTCGGCTAATCCGATTGAGTTCTTGAAGGTGTTTTTGGAGTGCGTTGAGATATGCAACACGCACAACACGTGAATCAACTTCGATGATTGGTTCGCCCTCAAGTCCTTCAAATGGGGCGTAAACATCAAAATTGAATTTGATTTCTGAGTTGTCGAGAATTGTAAAAAGGACAACATCATTTCCACGGTGGCGTAAACGTGCAAGAGCGGCACGGATTTGGTTAAGTGGAGATAAAAAATCAGAGATGATTACAAATAGTGTGTTTCCTTGATTTTGACTTATTGCTTGTTCGGAGACTTTGGTCCAGTTCACTTTTGTTGCAACTAGTTCTGTTGCAAGACAACGAATAACTGCTCGCCAATGATCGGATGTGCTTGAGCGCCGTACGCCGCCGCGAATTCCATCTGAAAAAATCCCGAGGCTTACTCTATCCTTTTGACTGAGCGCGAGAAATGAAATAGCTGCAGCAACTGCGGTTGCGTGATCATATTTTGTCCAACGATTGCTCCCCGCTTGTACTTTTGTTCCACCCCAACCAGACTTTGTTTCGAGTGTTCCAAATTTCATAGAAGCAGAACCATCAACCAAAATAGTTATGTTTAAGTTTGTTTCTTGTTGGTATTGCTTTATATAAAGCTTGTCGTTCCGCGCAAAAACTTTCCAATCAAGATGCCGAACGCTATCTCCGCTTGTGTATTGGCGATGTGATGCGAACTCGACTGCTGCGCCTTGTCTGGGTGAAACATGAATGCCGTTCATCGCGCCTTCTGCGATCATTTTCGCGCGAAGCTCGAATGATGCGAGTTGTAAGAGTGTTTCGGGGGCAAGGTATTGCTCTGCCCGCAAGAGAGTCGTTGATCCCTCTGCCATCTTTTACGCTGCACTATCGATTGGGGTGTTTTTGACGAGATCACCAACAAGTCGATCTGTATCGATTCCGTCGGCTTGTGCGTTGAAATTTAACATTATTCGGTGACGCATGACAGGCAAAACAACTGCGTGGAGGTGGTGGGGCATTACGTGATGATCGCCAGATATCAACGCTTTTGCTTTGGCTGCAAGAATTAAAAACTGGCTTGCGCGTGGGCCAGCGCCCCAAGAAACATAATCGCGAATGAACTTTGGTGATGTTTCGTCAAGCCGTGTGGACCTCACAAGTCGTAATGCGTAGCGGACAACGTGGTCAGCAACAGGAATGTCTCGAACAAGTTGTTGAATACGCAAACATTCTGGTGCGCCAATAACTGGTTCTGGTTCTGATTGTGAGCCGCCAGTTGTTCTTTTTACAATGTCAAACTCTTGGTTTTCGGTTGGATAACCAATTCGAACGAGAAACATAAAGCGATCAAGTTGTGCTTCGGGGAGTGGGTATGTTCCCTCTTGCTCGATTGGGTTTTGTGTTGCTAAAACAAAAAATGGTTTTGGAAGTGCGTGTGTGTATCCACCAACCGTAACCTGACCTTCTTGCATTGCCTCTAGAAGAGCGGCTTGTGTTTTGGGTGGTGTTCTGTTTATTTCATCTGCAAGAATTACATTTGCGAAAACCGGTCCCTTGACGAAATGCAAACTTCGGCTTCCTGTTTGTTTGTCTTCTTGAATCACTTCGCTTCCTGTCACATCGCTTGGCATTAGGTCGGGGGTGAATTGGATTCGAGAAAAACCAAGTGAAAGAGTTTTGGCCACGGTTGAAATAATGAGTGTCTTCGCCAAACCAGGAACGCCTTCAACAAGTGTGTGGCCACCACAAAACATCGAAAGTAGAATTTGATCAAGAATCGCGTCTTGACCAACAATAACTCGGCTGATTTGTTGTCGAATTGCTTGTGCGGTTTCGTGAACTGCGGCAGCAGCTTTTATTGGATCGACATTGTGAAGGTCGGTATGAATTTCAGAAGACATAGAATTTTACCTCGCACAGAGTATAGGGTTGTCATATGCCGGAATTACCTGAAGTTGAATGCATTCGTTTATGTTTACAAAGATCGTGTGTTGGTTCGACCATCACGCTTCACAAACTTACTCGTGAAGATATTGTTGGGTCGCTTTGTTTTCCTCGCGGCCGGCGGGGGGGGTGTCAAACCAAGACATCAAAATCGCGACTACTTGACGGAACCAAACTTGTAGGATTTGAACGAAAAGGAAAGCAGCTTGCTTTTGTGTGTAGTGGTGGGCGTTCTTTAATTTTTCGTTTAGGAATGTCTGGGCAAATTTTGCTTGTTGATGTAATCGATCCTGATTTAAAACACGTTCACGTTGCGTGGTTGTTGAGATCAAAAGGAAAATCAAAATATCTACTCTTTCGAGATCCCAGAAGGTTTGGATCAATCTTGCCGTGTAAAGATCAACGTGTGTTAAGTGAACACTGGAATCGATTGGGACCTGATGCGCTTTCTATTTCGTGTAATGATATTCTTTGTATGACGAAGGGGAAAAGCGTTGGAATGAAGGCTCTTTTGCTAAACCAAAACAGAATGAGTGGTCTTGGAAATATCTATGTAGATGAAGCGCTTTTTCAAGCTAAAATTCATCCTCAAAAAAAATCAATGTCTTTAAATAACAAGCAAGCTCAATTATTAGCTTTCTCTATTCGTAAAATACTTTCGCGATCGATTCAATCTGGAGGGACAACCTTGCGGGATTATTGTGTTCCAAACGGATCGCCTGGAACATTTCAGCAAATGCATAAGGTTTATGGCCGACAAGGACTTTTATGCACATCATGTCAATCGATAATCTTGAGCGATTTGATCGCTGGTCGAACAACAGCATTCTGTCCAACCTGCCAAGAAAAGTGATCGCTTTTCTTGGGTGTGTGACAAATAACTTCTGTTCTCTTTCTATATAAATCTATTACTCCTCCTCGTATAGGTGTTTGTCGATTGTGGATAACAAACTCATACAAAACACAAACACATATAAGACAAGCACTTACACATTGTTTGGTTATAAAACAAACTGTCTATAAAGCAAACAAAGTTGTCTGTTGTCGTTCGATAAAGAAGGTATTTGGGTCAAGAGATCAAATTAAGCGCAAATTACTTAATCCCAACACTTAACAAACAGAAGGTTGTTCACAACAAACAAACAAATCAATCGACAGGGTTTTCTCGCACAAACGATCCTTCAATTCTGTCGACAGCTCTGGAAACATCAGGGTCTTCGTCTCGCCGATTTCCTATCGTTCGCACTGCGTGCAAAACCGTAGTGTGATCTCTTCCGCCAAAATATCCACCAATTTCTTCAAGGCTATATCGCGTGTGCTTACGGGCAAGCCACATACAAACTTGACGAGGAAGAGCAACAGACTTGTGTCTACGTTTTGACATGAGATCAGAAAGTTTTATGTCGTAATAAACAATAACAGCATCAATAATCATTTGTATTGTTGGTAGGTTTGATCGACTTGAAGAAGCCCTGTCACCAGCAAGCGCAGCCTTGGCTACATCAAGATTGATTGCAACATTACTTGCCATCGCATATCCACGAACTTTCGTCAACGCACCCTCAAGCTCCCGAATGTTCGAATCGATTCGTGCAGCAATATATGCACAAACATCATCCGGAACAACAATGTTAATGAGTGTTGATTTCGATTTCAAAATCGCTACTCGCGTTTCGTAGCACGGGCGATCAACTCTTGCAACAAGACCACAATTAAATCGACTCACCAAGCGTTCCTCAAGATCTGGAATGTCGTTTGGAGAAGCGTCTGAAGACAAAATAATTTGCTTTCCAGATTGATAAAGCGTGTTGAATGTATGGAAAAACTCTTCTTGACTTTGTTCACGCTTCGATAAGAAGTGGATGTCATCAATAACCAAAATATCCAAACTACGAAATCGGTGTCGAAAGTCTTGCATGCGACCAGACTTCACACAACCCATAAACATTTCAGAAAAACTTTGACAAGAGAGATATCCAATTCTTGTTGACGGTTTGTGTTTCAAAACCATTTGGCAAACAGCCTGTAGTACGTGGGTTTTCCCCAAACCAACACCACCATGCACAAAGAGGGGGTTATATGCACCACCAAGATTCGCACTGACAGCGATAGCCGCTGCGTGCGCAAGCCTGTTTCCAGGGCCAACCACAAAGGTTTCAAACGTGTAATCCGGCGAAAGAGTTAGTTGCTCTTCAAATTCCGTTGTTTCAGAAGTGGGGGAGGAATTGATTTTTCGCTTTGATTCATCAATGTTTTCATCACCAACAAACCGAACCGCGAGCAACCGCCCAGTGATTGCTTGTGCAGCCTCAGTAAACTGAGTCAAACATGTTCGTTGCAGGTATTGACGCCGAACAGGTTCTCGAACCAACAAGCTCAATGTTCCAGAATCAACACCAACCGGCTCAATTTCATCAAACCAATGGCGACAAATTTCCGGATGGTTCTTCCGTAAATACGCATCAATCTGCACCTTCGTTTCACCAGATGTTTGTATTAATTTTTTCATGAACCGATTCACCACAGTGGGCGAATGTGCCAAGTTAGAAGACGGTTGTTGAACAGTCAACCAGTTTCTGTGTTTTCTTGAGTAGAAACTTCCGCAGAATGATCGACATCAAACTCAAGAGATTGTTGTTCCAACCTTTTTCGGTTTGCACGAAAATCCATAAGCAAATGGACAGAATCTGCGCGGTTTCCAGCAACATCATTCAGTCGCTCCCGAGCGAAGGACAGCATTGTGCGCCGCGAAGCATGCACAACCACCACGTGTTCCGCTTTCCACTGAGCGAGAAGGGGACGCAAGTCCTCAACATGGATATGTTTACCAATCTTCGCTTTGTCTTGGTGTTCCGGATCGAAAAAAGTGCACTCGGTTATGACAACTCGCGCATTTACAAAATCGGCGTGATACAAAAATGGTGCCGGCTCTGTGTCTCCCGTATAAGCGACAAGCGAAACATCAACGACCCGAGAAACTTCTTCTCCCCCCAACCGCAATTCACGGACACGCTCTTGCGATAGATCAGAAAGCTCATCACGCAACTTCTTGCGCTTTTCAACAACCGAGTACGCAAGACTTGGTATGGTGTGGCTTGAAGCGTGGGCACGCAAAAATGTATTTGGCTTGATTTCAACCTCATCACCAGGATCTAATCCAATAATTTCAAATGGTGTTTCTTGACGCTCCAAAGCAACCCAAGATCTCATCATGGCCAAAAGCGGCTCCGTCATTGATTTTGGGCAATAACAACGGCCCATCGGCAGTTTCTGGAAAAATCGCTGGCTGAAGTAATAAGGCAACCCAGCAACATGATCCATATGGGTGTGAGAAAGGGCCAATATTTTTGAAGAAATCACAGGTCTTGGGCAAAGGCCAATATCAAAAACAATATCATATTCTGGGACAGAAATTGCGGTTTGTTCTCCAGCAACAGAAATTCCTTGTACCCGAATGGGCGGCAGATACAAAAAACCAATTTGACCCTCTCGTGGGGCTTGTCGTGGAATCATGGTTTCAAACCCAATTTCATTAAGACCAAACTCGGACGGGGGAAAGGTTCGATAATAGCAAGCAAACCCCAACAAATTTTTAAAAAAGACTTGCAATTTTCTCGCTGAAACCAATATTTAAGTCAATGGAAACAAACCCGAATCCTCCCCCGCACTTCCAAGAAAAAGACCGACTTATCAGTACATACTCAAACGATCAAGAAATAAGAGGTCTTGTTATTGAGTTTATTAACGAAATGCCCAAACGAATCCGCACTGCAAACGAAGCGTTTATGCGTGGAGATCGGTTAAGATTACAATTGTGGGCACACCAAATAAAGGGTGGGGCTGGGGGTTATGGGTTTTTAGAAATTTCAAACATAGCCGCAGAGCTTGAAAACACACTCTCATCAAACAAATCGTCCGAAGAAGTTTTTTTAGCACTTTTAAAAGTCATCGACATCTGTGAACGCGCATCGGTTGATTGAGTAAAACAAATGTCAGAAAAAAATCTCCCTAAAGTTCTAATTGTTGATGATTCAGAATTAATTCATCGACTTTTACAAATGCGATTACAGAACGAAAGAATTCAATTGCTTTCAGCGCGCAGTTCAACAGAAGGATTGTTGATGGCGCACGAATTAAAACCAGAAGTGATATTACTCGATATCGATTTACCAAAAATGGATGGGTTTGAGTTCATCACAAGGTTAAAATCAGATCCACAAACACAAGAAATCGCTGTGGTTTTTGTTAGTTCTGCAAACGAAACCGCAAATCGAGTACGCGGACTCGATCTCGGTGCGGTTGATTTTATCGCGAAACCGTTTGACATAATCGAACTCAAAGCCAGACTGCGTTCTGCGCTTCGTAACCAACGCTACATTCGGGTGTTGGAACAAAAAGCACAAATTGATGCCCTAAGTGGATTGGGGAACAAAAGTTATTTTGACAAACGTATCGAGATAGAAGTTGGAGGATCTGATCGACACGCCCAACCACTTTCTCTTGTCTATTGCGACATTGATCATTTTAAATCAATAAACGATCGTTATGGGCATCTTTTTGGTGATTTGGTTATTGAGGAGTTTTCAAAAATATTAAGTGGTGGTCGGTTAACCGACATTGCCTGTCGTTGGGGTGGTGAAGAGTTCGCGGTCATTCTTCCTCAAACAACAATGGAAGAAGCTTTTCGTGTGGCGGAAAAATATCGCAAACAACTGAACGACCTCGTTTGGCCAGAACACCCAGGCCTTGTAATCACCTCTAGTTTTGGTGTGTGTGATATTAATGGTTGTGAATCACCACCAAACTCTAAGAATCTCTTTAAAAGCGCAGAAAACGCACTTTATAAAGCAAAAGAAAACGGTCGTAATCGCGTGGAGTTTTTTCAAAAAAAAACACAACTGAGCACAAAGTAATCTTCCACTGAATGGATTTCGAAGAAGACGAGGCTGTTTGTATCCGCCACTGGGATTTTTCAGAAACAAGTCAAACGGTTGGCTTGTTTTCTCGAGCACGTGGTTTCATTCGAGCGATTGCGAAAGGTTCTCGCCGCGAGCGCGGAGGTTTTTCTGGGGGTGTTGATTTGCTTACCAGAGCAACAATCACAATCATCATAAAGCCAGGCGTCGATCTCGCCACACTGACCAACTGGTCGATGCTCGAGAACTTTCCGAATACTCGCAGTGACATGCAAGCAAACAAGATCGCCTATTTCGCAGCAGATATTGTTGGCAGACTGTTTGAGGCACACGATCCACACCCCAACATGTATGGCGCACTTGTTCACCTTCTGCGCCATGTTGGTTCTGGTTCTGAAGGAGAAACAATAAATTCCAACAACGAATTTCGTCTTTTAGAGTTTCAGTGGATTGCGCTTTGTGAGGCCGGCCTTCAACCAATCCTTGGGAACAGCCAACCAGGAAGTGAAGTGATCTACTTCGATCCTCGTGATGGTGGTCGCGTCGTCGAAAACCAAACACCAACATCATGGCGAGCGCGTGTCACAACAATTACTGTTCTTGATGGGCTTCGAGTCGGCGCGATCGATCCAACCACAAATCTCGAATCTGTTGTGCGAGCGAATCGACTTCTCGCGGCTTACATTCGTGACACAATTGGCGAAGAACCATTCACAATGCGAAGCCTGTTTGGTGCTTTAACTTGATCACAAATCTCACACACCAACAATAAAAGTTGCGCACAGAAATCCCCTTATAGACTGACAATATGAAGACGACATATCGAGAAACCCAACTTCCCAACGGTCTACGAATTGCGGCTGAATGCGCTTCTGATGCAGCAAGCGCAGCTGTTGGGATGTTTGTTCGTACGGGCGCGCGTGACGAACCACGCGAATTGATGGGTGTGAGTCACTATCTCGAACACATGATGTTTAAGGGATCAAAGGATCGACCTGCCGGCGAAGTGAATGAAGCGTTCGATCGAATTGGCGCTAGAAACAACGCCTTTACATCACACGAAATGACAGCGTATCACGCCCATGTCTTGCCTGATTATTTTGGGCAATCATTTTCACTTGTCGCAGACCTGTTGCGCCCAGCGTTGCGTGTGGATGATTTCAACCAAGAGAAGAACGTGATTCTTGAAGAAATTGCGATGTATGAAGACAACCCGTTTTGGGTTGTGTATGAGCGTGCCCTTGAGTGTTATTTTCAAGAACACCCACTCAGCTTCCGCGTTCTTGGAACAAAGGAATCTGTAAGCGCCTTGACACGCGATCAAATGCACGAATATTTTTCCCAGCGATACTCACCATCAAACACCATTCTTGTTGCTGCTGGAAATATTGACTTTGACGCACTTGTAGAACAAGCAAAGGTTGAAACGGCAGGTTGGATATCACACGGGATCGCGCGAACATATCCACCACTGCTCCCGCACCACGCATCTTTCACAATAGAAAACGAAAAAGCAACGCGCGGCTATATGGTTCTCATTTGGCCAGCACCACACCAATCAGATCCCACGCGATATGCGGCCATGTTGTGCGCACAAATTATTGGTGATTCCGAAGGCTCTCGTTTGTATTGGTCTTTGGTTGAAACCGGAATCGCAGTGCACGCGTCGGTTGGTTATCAGGGTCGCGACGGAGTAGGTGAGTTTGTTGGGTCTGTGGTTTGTGCAACAGAAGATCTTGACGAGGCAGAGTCGATTTTCAAAGAGGAGTGCAAAAAGTTGAGCGCTTCACTCACCGAGGATGATCTCGTTCGAGCCCGTCAAAAAATCGCAACCGCCGTTGCGGTCGCGGGCGAGAGCCCATCTGGAAGAATGCAACGACTTGGCACCATGTTGGCTTCGCTTGGAACCTTCAACCCACTCGAAGCAGAACTTGACCGAATCAACGCACTGACACTTGAAGATTTAAGAGTGTTGCTGAAGCAATATCCATTTGACCCCTATGTTGTTGGTCGAGTTGTTCCACCAAAAAAGTAGGGTTGAAATAACAAACCAAGCAGCGACTCACTGGTTTGCGAACAAAAAGTATTTATAGAAGCCGAAGTCCAGCTTCCCAATGATCGATTCGACCATCATTATCTCGAATGGCGCGACACCAAGAGATAACGGCAGCGCGATCAAACGAAACAGTCCCCGCCTCGAATACCGCTCGTCCGGTCATTCCTTCGGGCAATATTGTCTTAGAACTTATTCGAAGCCCACTTTCGCTGAGATCAAGGCCGTCATAACTCACGGATTTGTTGGGGTTATGGTGCCAAGTGACCACAACAGAACAAGAGATCGTTTTTCTCCCACCATCTCTTCGCTCTTCGGCGAGCGCAAGTTCCGCCGCACGGCGCATTGCTGTTCGAATTGATTGGCTTAAATCCATTTTCTGTTCCTTCGGTTCCTTTCGGCCTACCCAACAAAGTATGTAATTCGATCAATTACAAAGCAAGAAAAACCGCTTCGATTTATAACAATCGTCGATTTATCAACAAAATAGAGCAAGGATACTCAAGATAAAATACGGCGCAATTGGATGGCTTGTTCGTCGGCGTGATATGAACTTCTTACAAGCGGACCGCTTTCACAGACACGAAAACCTCTCGAAAGAGCCTCCGCCTTGAACACCACAAACGTGTCTGGGTGAACCCAACGATCAATAGGAAGGTGATTTCTGGTTGGCTGAAGGTACTGCCCAATGGTCAGAACATCAGCCCTTGATGCGCTTTGAATGTCATCAAGAATTTCAAGAACCTCATCATCTCGCTCGCCGATACCAACCATAATCCCAGTCTTTGTCACCAACCCACTCGCCTTGAATTCCGCCAAGACATCGAGGCTTCGTTCGTATTTTGCTTGAGGCCTAACCGCGGGATGCATCCGCCGCACAGTTTCCATGTTGTGACTGATGATTTCTGGCTTTGCATCACACACAATACGGATTGCATTTTTGTCTCCACAAAAATCACCTACAAGCACCTCAACACTCATCTCTGGGCAAGCCTCGTGGACACGGTGAATTGTTTCTGCCCAAATCGCAGCTCCTCCATCAGAAAGTTCATCACGATTTACGCTTGTGATCACAACATGCTTGAGCTTCATAAGTCGAAGACTCTCCGCGACACGACGAGGCTCATCCCGATCAAGTTGTGCGGGGCGACCAGTTTTCACATTGCAGAATCCACACGATCGAGTGCACGTATCACCCAAGATCATAATTGTTGCGGAACCACGACTCCAACACTCACCCATGTTGGGGCAACTCGCTTCCTGACAAACAGTGTGTAGTTTGTTTTCGTCAATAATTTTTTTCAGTCGGATGTATCCATCGCCACCAGGCATCTTCGCACGCAACCAATCTGGTTTTCTGCGTATCCCCAGCTGTTGAATAGCAGAATCTCCCTCGCCTGCCGTTCTGTTATTCAAGATGCGATCGGTCAAGCTGAGGGTTGCCGATCCAACAAAACGCAACGTATCCCCACCAAGAGGGCGGGGGTGTCGCGCCACCACACAAGCGGCGGTTTCGTTGGAACCAAGAACGGGACGATCTGACATAATTGAATTCTAGGGGGCTTTCGGTTCAATTCCACCCAAATCTTTTGGTGGAAGAACCACTGGTGGCGGAACGATAAAAATCCTGTCGGGGATTAAGACAATACTTTTGTCATCATCAGAAGTGATAACCACATTTTTTTCCACCACACCAAAGGTCCCCAAAGAAAACGGGACACCATCCAAACCACCAGTCTTGATCCCACTCACTTTATTCCAACTCCACCTTCCATCTTCAACAATCCCATCCCACCAAATTCGCATACGGCCATCACTCAAAAACAAAACAAATTCAGCACGAAGAAAACCAACACTTGATTTTTCTTGGTCAACTCTCCATTTTCCAAAGAGTTCAGAGGCGGTGTGATCTATCGGCAAAGCTTTCCGCACCCCCCCAACAGGCGGTGCCTTTTTATTTTTCTGATCACGACTAGGCATTGATGTTCGTCGTGGTTGGTTTTGGGAATCAGAGACACCATCCAAATTTCCTTTCGGTGGATTGCTTTTTGATGGATCGGTCGCCGCGCCTTGTCTAACACCACCCTGTTCTGCCACCCCATCCTCTGTGGGTGATGTTTGTGCGACACCACTCTCGCTCAACCTCACCCTGGAATTTGATGTTGGCATACGCGCGGAAGGATCTGATGCGCCGTACAACACAACAACAACATCATCTTCGTGTTGAATTGTTGTTTCAACTATTGGCGCCGGCTCTGGGCTTGGGATTTCGTCTATGTCTTTCGGCGAGGTATTACACCCAACACATCCAACAAAAATTACGCCCACAAAAACGGTGTGTCGCCCCCAAAGAATCGTTTGTGAAAAGTATTTCATTGATTCAAAGATTCCATATCAACATCCGAACAAATCCCAATCGACAGAATCTTACATGGTTGGTGGAAGGGGAATTGACAATCGTTCCGAGAGCGCCCGCAGAAGTAAATACTCACGGTCTGTCGTGATATTGTCTGTTGCAACACAAACAAGAGCAGCTTGAAGAAAGATTCCCGCAGCAGATGGGCGAAGGGTTTCCAGCTGATCCATATCCTTTGCCAAGCAATCAAGCGAACACTCTTCTTGGGGCGGGATGGTTGTTGTTTGAAGGCCCGCAATACCCAAAGCTTTCTCAAATGATCCTTGAGCCACATTCCTATCGTCCGATCCTTGAAGCGCAATAACGCCCAAAGTTCGCTGAGCACTCGCGACGACACCCGAGATACTCGCACCACGAGTTCGCGCAACCTTTTCTCCACGATTTGACATTGGTAACTCAACGCGCATGCGAAGTATCTGCATTACAACCCACTCAAAGAGATCGATGGATCTATCACACCGAACAGATTCCGAAAGAGTCTTTCGGAAAATCTTGTATGTGTCTATTTGTCCAAATACAAGTGTTGCACAAGCCACATCGATCAAAGCGAGACGTTGTTGCAAATTCATTTGTCGAACGAATTTTTCGAATCCACTCACAGCGTTTTCGATTTGTGGAATACTTTTGGAGATGATTCCAATTTGCGCTCTCGCCTTAACTTGATTTTGCGACAGTGTCATCGCAAGAACAATTGCTTGTGCTCCAATTGGATCGTGAGCAGCAGAGTGCATCGATTCTTCACACCCAGAAAAATCCGAATGAACGCGCACAAGGTTTTCTGCTGGGACAGATCCAACAGCTGCAAATTGAGCCACAAGATTGTTTGTGATTGGGTTTGCGCGCCCACCCCTCTGCTCTTGAGCACCAATTGATGGCGGTGTGTTCGAAGGGATTTGACCCGTCGATTCTGGAAGCACTCCACCCGCAATCGCCTCTATTCTCTTGATTCTTTCTGCAATAGGGGGATGAGAAGCAAACAGAGTGTTGATCCCCTGTGAAAAAAGCATGTGGTTGAATTGACTCGCCTCTGCGTGCTGCATTATTCCAGATGCTTGCGCACCAATCTTGCGAAGAGCACCACCAATTCCCGCAGGGTTTCTGGTGTATTGCACGGCGCTCGCGTCAGCAAGAAATTCACGCTGTCGGCTGATAGCGGCTTGCATAAGTCTTCCAAAGAAAGTGCCAACACATCCAATCACAATCAAGCCAAGTCCAAAGAGTGCTATTGCAGCAGTTGACTTCCCATCCGACTTTCTTGTTCTTGGTCCATGCATCGTTGATCGGAGAATGAAATATCCCACATACCCAATTGCCATCAACCCGAAGATCGCAGCAATAGCACGCATGTTGATGCGCATATCTCCATGGAAAATGTGGCTGAATTCGTGCGCCATAACTCCCTGAAGTTCGTCGCGAGTTAATGATTCAACCGCTCCACGGGATACACCAATAACAGCGTCTTGCGGAGTTTTCCCAGCAGCAAATGCGTTGATGGAAACTTCATCCAAAATAAAGACCGGAGGAATTGGCATCCCGCTTGCGATCGCCATCTCCTCGACAATGTTTAAAATTTTGCGTTCGTGTGTGCCTTGTGATGCGGGGTCAATTCGAATTCCACCGAGCGATTCAGCCACAAGCGAGCCACTCGAACTAATTGTGCACAACTTAAAAACAAATGGAATTCCAACCATCAAAAGGCCAATTAAAATCGCCGCAGGAACAGCATTGGGCATAAACAAAGCCGTCAATAACGCAATAGAGAGCGTTATTCCAATGACACCAAACACAAAGAGAAAAACAAGCCAGCCAGTTCGACTTTGAGCGCGATCTTGATGTTCAAAGAAATTCGCCACGTTTGGAATCAGAATTTCACTTCTGGAAGTACACGATCTGCATCGTTTGCCTCAAAAAGTGTGAGTTGTGAAAACCCCAAGAGTGCGGCGACAAAATTTGATGGGAACACCGCAATGTTTGTGTTGAACACCATGACCGCATCGTTGTATGCCTGCCTCGAAAACGCAATTCTGTTTTCGGTTGATGTCAGTTCTTCTTGAAGTCCAAGAACATTCGTGCTTGCTTTCAGGTCGGGGTAGTTTTCGATCGAAACACGAAGACTCATCAACAATTGATCAAGTTGTCCGCTTGCTCCGGCGACGCTTTGAATCGCAAGTGCATTTCGTGGATTTGCACCAAGAGATTGAAGGCCAGCAACCGCAGAATTGCGAGCGGCGATGACGGCCTCAAGAGTTTGTCGTTCGTGCGCCATATATCCCCTGACCGCTTCAACGAGATTTGGGATCAGATCGCATCTTCGTTTCAGTTGCACATCAATTTGACTCAATCCATTTTCCGCACGAACGCGCCCGCGAACGAGACGGTTATAAATAGCAATCCCCCAAATCAACGGGATGAGCAACACAACAAGAACAGAAACAAAGATAGGCACCATGCCGAAAGAATACGGTCACACTACTCTTGTGTTGAAGTGACCGAAGACACTAAAGAACCATCCGTTCCCACGCACATCCTTGAGAACTTGAATCGCCTGGGATTTGGCGAACCCACCGAGATTCAGTCTGTGATGCGCGATCCAATCTTGTTGGGGAAGGATGTTCTTGCTCTTGCTCCAACTGGAACTGGAAAGACCCTCGGATTTGGCATTCCTCTTATTGGAAACCTGTTGAACAACCCACCCAAAGGGAAGCGAGGCCCCGGCGGTGTGCGATTTGTCGAATCTTTCGATCGACTTCGTGCAGTTGTTGTTTCGCCAACTCGGGAACTCGCCCAACAAGTCGCACTGGATCTTTCTGTCGTTGTGAAAGGTGCCGTCTTGAAAATTGGTGCTGTGTATGGGAAAAGTCCTGCCGCCCCACAACGAGAAATGGTTCGAGGCGGGTTGGACATTCTTGTTGGAACCCCCGGTCGATTGCGCGAGTTCTTTGATGAGGGCTCACTCTCATTTTCGAACGTTCAAACATTCGTTATAGACGAAGCGGATCGAATGGCGGACATGGGATTTCTTCCACAGATCGAACAACTTCTGAGTGCGATCCCCGCAAAGCGACAAGTGATTTGCTTGAGTGCAACCCTGCCATACTCAATTGAATCACGCGTGCTTTCACTTCTGCGTGATCCAGTCAAAGTTGAAGTTGGTACACGCAACTCTCCGATTAATCGCAAAAACGCTCGCTGCGATGTTGCGGATGATGACAAGGTTGCACTTCTCCTCGCATTGATCCGCGAGAAGAAACTTCGTGGCATTGTGGTTTACACCCGTACTCGGCGCCGCGCTGGTTGGGTTGCAGAAGCACTTCGACGAAATGACATAACAGTTGGTTTACTGCACGGAGATCGCTCACAGCGATGCAGAAATGAAGCACTTTCCGCCTTTTCTGATGGAAAGGTCGAGTGTCTTGTCGCCACCGATGTCGCCTCACGCGGATTGCATGTGCCACGAATTCGCACAGTCATAAATTACGATGTGCCATTAATGCCAGAAGATTTTGTCCACCGAGTTGGGCGTGCGGGTCACGGAGGCGGTGCGGCGGAAAGCTTTACATTTGTTGATCAGCTCGAGGCAACCGCTTGGACCCGAGTTGTGGAACTTGTCGGTGAGGAAATTCAATCGATTCCTCTTCCAACATTCCCATCATCAAACCGCCGTTCAGTTGTTCGAAAACCAACCACAGTCATAAAGCGCTCGCCAATCAAACTGAAATTCGATTTGCCGCCAACGCCCAAACCAAATCGAAAAAAGAAACTTTTTCCACTTACTGGAAAGGATTCGTTTTCCAGCAAGACGAGAATGAAGCGTTTGCGTTCTACGCCTATTAGCCGCGATACAAAACCCGGAGGCGGCATTCGTCGCCCTGGACCAAAGTCTTCGGGATGAAATTTTTTCACGGTCCATACATTCTTGGGCTTGCATTGATCTTGGGAGTGATGACCACAGCACTATGTACTCTCCTCTTTCTTTCGCTGGTGTTAAATCCAAGATCGATTCAAAATGACATTATTGTCCGTGGTGGGACGAGTGTTTGGCTGGTGAGTGGCTCTGATGCCACCGGTCTTTCTTGGAGAACCGCAGAGCAAACCACTAATCTTCAAGTACCAAGCCTCGATCTTGATGCAAACAAGGGTCAGTGGAGTGATGGCGTTTCAGATGGGTGGTGTGAGTTGTTGCCGGCTCCAACACGAAGCGGCGCACTTGCAGTTGGCTGGCCATTTCCTTGGATAATTTGGCGGTTTTCAAACGAAAAGATTGGCGAGTGGTTCCCAAGACCACTCGACAACACAGATCAGGTTGTAGAGATTGCGGCTGCGACAAAACGCATTTTTGATGGTGGTCACATCACAATGAATTCTGCAACATCGCTCGTTGCTGTGGCGGTTATTCTGACATTATCAACACTTTGGTTGATTCTGATTCGAGTTGTGATTGCTTCTAGAAAGAAATCTAATTCGTCTGCAATATCGGAATGACCCAATAAACAAACAGATACATCGCCACGGCGAGCGATCCCATTGCGAGTGTCGATTTCAAATCAAACAAGAAAACACGCTTCCAGAATTGCTCAATAGAAGCGTCGTGAGTCGCTCGGTATGCGACCGAGATCCCTAAAATGAGAGGAACCATCAGAAGCCACCAGAAGTTTCCCAGAGATCCAGCGGGCTGCAGAAATGGGATCCAACCAAGAATAAGCATCAGATTGGTGGTGGGGATCATGACGCGCCACCTTCTTCGCCACGGTCGATTGGTCGGCGCTTGAGTGCGTCGAGCAGAACAACAATGTTCATAAGACCAGCGAGAGCGCAATACAGAGTTCCGATTTCGCTGGCAACGGTCACGGTTTTGAACGAACTTACGAGAGGAGCGGTGGCTCTGGGATTGGAAGGAGGAGATTCGATCAATTCGCCAACCTTTCCAGTCTTGAGAAGTGCGGAATTTGCCCAGTCAGCCGCGAAAGCAATTGGTCCACTGCCAGCCTGTGCGTAAAACCATAGCGGATCTTCGCGGCGATCAACACAATCAACACCACCAATCAACAGTCCAGATAGAAATAATCCCAACACTCCAGACATCGCCAAGAAACCGCGACGACGATGTCCGAGCATAATTTGACCTAATCCAGGGCAAATCCAAGTAAAAAAAGCTGCTCCCCAATTCAGTGGTTCATCAAATTGGTTAGAGTCGTTTGTCATCGATGTCGAGTGAATGAAAGGAATAGAGTACCCTTGACGATGAATAGAAGGAGTTCGTCAAGATGACCAAGAAAACACCAGCCGCTGCCAATTCGGGAGAACAACCACAAGATCAAAAAGAATCTGTGGTTGATCGCAGGCTTGGAGTGGATCGCCGCGATATAACCCCACCAAGCCCGTCAAATCTGGAACGCCGTCGTGGCCCCGGTCGTCGATTGACAGATTTTGTGAAGTCAGCCGAGGAAGGGGAGATGTCCCGCGAGCAATACACCTTCTTACTGGCAATTGATGTCTTTAAGAGAGTGAATCACAAGACATTTCCCAGCTGGACAGATGTCCTCGAAGTGATTCGTAAGTTGGGATACCGTAAGACGATGCCATCAGAGCTGAATTTGGGTGACAAGAGCCAGGATTGGATTGAAAAACCAGATGCCGCAAGCGGTGTCAACAAGGCTTCTGCGGAAACCGAGTAAGCGATTCAGCCAAGGGTTTTGGGGTGCGTTGCGAGGGGGCGTTCTGACCACACAACCCGAAGTGTTTTGGGAGTGATTTTGGGTCAGTTTTTGGGGGGGAAAAAATTTTTTAAATTTTTTCCTTTTTGAACCAGTTTGCATTGATTTCGATGTACTTGTGCCACTCAGCAGGCAAATCATCTTTTGGAAAAATTGCTTGCACTGGACATTCATCAACACACAAACCACAATCAATGCAAGTCTCGGGATCAATGTAAAGCTGATCAACCTTCTCGTGATGCTCACCTTTTTTTGTTGGGTGGATGCAATCAACGGGACACACCTCAATACACGAAGCATCTTTTGTTCCGATACATGGTTCAGCAATGATGTGCGGCATAGTCGAAAAATACTATCAAATAAGGGGAAAATTTGGTCCTGAACGCACCGAAAGCCGGCAACATGCCGGCTTTCGGTACAAATCATTCAGTCACTACGAATTATCGACTCTTCTTAGCCTTCTTCGCAGTCTTCTTAGCAGCTTTCTTCTTTGCCATGGTGTGGCTTCCTTTAGTTACGCTTGTGCGTCGGAGAGAGTGAACGTCAGCGTAACTAAGACGTCCACTCAGTAACAGTCAGTTATGTTATCGACAAATCAAGAACAGAACTTGACATGGTGCCATTAAAATCAAATTCGACCCGCCATACCATCTCCCTGCGAGTCTGTCTCAATGGGGCATCTGGACGCATGGGACAACGCGTAGATCGGGCGTGTAATGAGTCCGCTGGCATCGCAATTGTGACCGCTCGAAACTCTCTTGAAGCACCAATTGATGGTGCGACAACAAACTTTGATGTTGTGATCGATTTTTCGAGTGATGTTGGCACTCAAAAGGCTGTTGGGTTGGCATTGCACGCTCGGTGTCCAATTCTGATTGGCACAACCGGCATCACTGATACAACTCGCGAAATCTTGCGATCAGCTTCAGTTCAAATACCAGTTTTGGTTGCTCCCAATACATCTATTGGCGTTGCGGTGATGCGGTATCTCATCAGCGAGGCTGCCCGATTGTTGGCGGATGACTTTCAGATTTCGATTTCAGAGGTGCATCACACGCAGAAACGCGATCAACCTTCTGGAACAGCTCTCGCGTTGGCGGATTCTGTTGCAAGCGGTCGCGGAAAACCATTTCCAACAAACGAGATTCAGTCGATTCGTGAAGGTGATGTCATTGGTGATCACGAAGTCGTGTTGTCTGGGCCGGGAGAAGTTCTGACGGTGCGACACCACGCACGTGATCGGGATCTCTTTGCTCTTGGGGCGATTCGGCTTGCGATCTGGATCGCAAAACAACCCCCCGGAATGTATGGTTTGGATGATTGGTTCGCTCAGTTCAAGAAAGCAAAGTAGTGAAAAAACAGAACATCGAAGTTTTTACAGTTGCGGGCGGCATGAAGTTGGCGATCGAACCGATCGATGGCTCAACAACCGCCACAATCGTTTGGACCGTCCCCGTGGGCTCGGCTGGGGATCCAATCGGAGATCTTGGCGCCGGCGAATCAAATGTTCTTTCGGAAATCATTCTTCGAGGCGCCGGCGATCGTACGAGTCGAGAATTTAGTGACGCGCTTGATCGATTGGGTGTTCAGCGCGCAACATCGAGTTCGGGATATGCAATAACAGTTTCTGCAACTTGTATGGCCGCACAGACGCAAGAGACCCTTCAACTGCTGTGTGATATGTATTTGCGCCCTCGCATTGAAGCAGAAGCACTTGAAGCGAGTCGAGAACTTGCGTTGCAATCTCTTGGATCACTTACGGATGATCCACAGCATTATGTAAGCATCAAGATCAATGAGATTGCAATTCCATCTCCATTCAATCAACACGGATATGGAACCGAAGGTGGTCTGAAAGCGCTCACTTCGGAGAGTCTTCACGCCTCGTGGAAGAGACGATGTCTTCCGACTGGCAGCATCATGGGAATTGCGGGCGCAATCGATCCCCCGAAGATTCGAGATTTGATGGAGAGGTTGCTTGAAGGATGGCGTGGCGCGTCGGTCGAACCGAAAGAGACAGCTTCTGCACTGCGCGGAACGATTCACGAAAAACAAGCTTCTTCGCAGACTCATATGTGTCTCGCGTTGCCGAGTCCTCGCGAGGCGGACGATGCCAGTCTTGCACATCGCTTGATGGTTCGAGTCTTGGGCGGAGGCGGTATGTCGAATCGACTTTTTTCAGAAGTGCGTGAAAAACGCGGGCTTTGTTATTCAGTTGGAATGAGTTATGCATGCGGGCGCGATCGTGGGCTTTCAACTATTTATGCCGGCAGTACCCCCGAACGTGCACGCGAAACACTGGCTTGCATTCGAACAGAGTTGGGTCGTATGGCGCAGGGTGTGACCGAAGGCGAATTTCGTCGCGCAATCATTGGATTGAAGAGTGGAATTGTGATGGGGGGCGAAAGCACGATGGCGCGCGCAGCCGCACTTGCTGGCGACCTTTTTCGACGCGGACACGTTCGCACACTCGCCGATGTTGTGGCGTCGGTTGATCGTCTGACAATTACACAAGTGAATGATCACGCTGCACAAGCGCTTTCTCCGCAGCGGATCAACGAGGGCGCGCTTGCGGTGGTTGGTCCAGAGTCAATTTGATTTCAAACAAATCTATATCTCTACGAATATCAATCCTCGTATACTTCGAATTATGTTTAACGGTGCTCCAATCCAGCCAGGTACACGAGTCAAAGTGACACAACAGTTGCCTACACCAGATGGTGCTTGGACAACCTCCATTCAAGGAACGGTTCAGCGATGGCGACAAGCATCAACAGGTTCTTGGTTTGCGCACAGCAAAGATGATCGTTTGTGGCTTGACCGACTCGAAATGCGCCTTGATGATGGCGAAACCACCATATTGAATCTCGATCAATATTCGCTTGTCGAAATGATTTGAGTCTTGCGAAAACTTTTGGTTCTGTAAATGGTTTTATGAACCAGGCGTTGCGGTCTGCTGTGGAGCTGCTGCTGGTCTGCCCGCTTGATTTGTATCTGTAGGCATGTTTGGCGTACCAGGCAAGGTTGGTGACGATTTACGAGTGATTGGCGGTGTTTGAAGCTCGGTGGGAAGTGGAACATGCTTCCACGCCTTTGATACAAGCGAATAATCCTTGGTCATTTTTCCGCGACGAATCGTCAACACAACAGAATCGCCCGGAGTCATCAAGTTCAATCGATCACGAATAGCTTCTGGTGTTGCTGGCGTCTTGCCATCAATTGCAGTGACCAGATCGAAGTCTGCGATGCCTGCCATATATCCAGGACCATTTTCCATCACTGCAACAACGAGCGCACAATTTGAAACATCAGATCCAAGATGTTTCGTGAGCGCTTTGCCAGTTGTTTCAAAGCGCAAACCAATCATCACTGGCGGATGTTCTTTTGGTTGTGGAATTGCAATTGTCTGTAGAACCTGACCACTTGAACCGATAATTTCCACCGAGTCATTTGTGCGGCGGAGATGATCTTTTGCGACACGTTGTCCATTCAGCGCAACGATAATTTCTTCGCCAACGAAATGGACATCGATTCGTGGATCTGGATTGCTTTGAGCGATCGGTGCGGGAGCTGGCGCATCGGTTGGTGTGAGTGCCGGAACGGGCGCATCAGTTGATGTTGGCGCATCAGTCGGTGCGGGCGCATTAGTTGGCGCTGGTGCTGGCGTATCGGTTGGCGCTGGCGTATCGGTTGGCGCTGGCGCTGGCGCATCAATTGGTGCGGGCGCATCAGTTGGTGCGGGCGCATCAGTTGGTGCTGGCGCGGGCGTATCGGTTGGCGCTGGCGTATCGGTTGGTGCTGGCGCTGGCGCATCAGTTGGCGCAGGCGTATCGGTTGGTGCTGGCGCTGGCGCATCAGTTGGCGCTGGCGCTGGCGCATCAGTTGGCGCTGGCGCTGGCGCATCAGTTGGCGCTGGCGTATCGGTTGGCGCTGGCGCTGGCGCATCAATTGCCACTGGCGCATCAATTGCCACTGGCGCATCAATTGCCGCTGGCGCATCAATTGCCACTGGCGCATCAATTGCCACTGGCGCATCAATTGCCACTGGCGCATCAGTTGCCGCTGGTGCATCAGTTGCCGCGGGCGCATCAGACACCGCGATCTCATCGTTTGTTCCTGGTGCCGCATCAACAGGGATATCACTACCACTTTCAGTTTCAACGGTCTGTTCTGAGGCACACGCATAAAGAAATAGAATTGAAGCAATAATAAAAATTGAGTTCCTGAGCATGATTAAAGAGTACCCGTACTATTCGTAATTATGTTCCGCCGCCTTTGTTTGAATTGCACATACATGATGGTGATGGTTGCTTGTGACACCACCCCCCAACACGCCACAAAGGGCGGTGTTGATTTTCCATATGGTCCCGAGACCTTTCAAATTCACCTCTTGAGTCGGCTGGAAAATAATTCAGATGGAAAAGTTCCTGGAGCAATTGTTTGTGTGGAATTTGATGACCGTGATAACCAAGCAACACGCGCGACAGGCTTGTTAGAGATAGAAATGAAAATACCTGACCAAGCGAGTATGGAAAGGGCGTTTGATTTGAGCGACATAAAAATCAATGAGAGTGTTTGGAATCGAACGACTCGTATGTATCAAGTCAACATTCCATTCAATCCAGTATTGGCGAACGTACCCAATGTCGGAATCCCAATCAGCGTGACGTGGACTCCGATTGACGGCAATCCCATCATGGAGAATGGTGTATTGCGGGCGTTGAACCGGAAGTAGTTGCAGTGCCAGTTTTTGGCGCATACTTTTGGTCGTACTTTTTCTTGAGTTCTGTTTGGTGACTTTTCATTTCGATGCTTCGACCATCAAGCCACGCACTGCGGACATTCGACTTGACCTCGAGTGGATCGCCGTCGTGCAATAACAAAGTCGCGCTATGACCGACAGAGATCACGCCATATCGATCACCGACTCCGCATAATTGTGCTGGAATGCGGGTGATTGCTGCAAGGGCTTCTTCGCGCGCCATCCCAAATGAAGCGGCCATCGCAGCATGATGGACAAGGTTACGATCATTCGACGGTTCGTCTCCTGTGGCAATAGCAACCTCGATTCCCTTCGCTACCAAGCGGGCGGGCAGTGTGTATGCAGAGTCATAATCTTCATGGGCAAATCGTGGCAAACTCAAAACTCCCTGCACGATCACTGGGACTTTGTGTGCAATTAATAAGTCAACCACAGCAGGTGCGCCTTTCCCCCCGACAATAATCGGCTTCATTCCGCGTCTTGTAGACCAGAGAATGGCAGACTCGATTTGACCAGCGCTTGCAGCTTCGATGAAGAGTGGTCGCGATCCATCAAGCACATCTCGCAATCGTTCAAATCGCAAATCAATTTTCGTCGTAATGTTTGCTGAGCGTGCTTTCGAATACGCCTGCGCGGCGTCGAAGAAATCATCAAACGCACGCAAGGTTATGCGACGCTCTTTCTCTTGCTCTGATGAATTCTTTGTCGTCACCCAACGAGGGGCTGGCTCGGTTGATGGCCACTGAAGAACCGTGCCTGCATCTGGAACGACAGCAAGATCATCGTTTGTCCAGCCATTCAATCGAATCAAACTTGCTTCGCCACTGACGTTTCCACCCTGCGGAAAAACCAGTGCAAGCAAGACACCGCCAAGTCGAGCAACTGGAATAAGGTTGCTATCGGGATTGACTGCAATCCACGCAGCAACCTCTGGATGAAATGGGCCAAATTCAGCCCGGTCATCAGTCGCTCGTACTTGTTGAGTTTCGATCAATCCAAGAGTTGTTGCGCTGGAGATGAATCCCGGCGTGAGATGCATCCCAGTTGCGTTGATGCGCTGCGCATTCGCAGGCGGGGCTTCACCTTGAGGTCCTGTTGGCGCTCCTGTTCCAACAGAGACAATAATTCCATTATCCATAATCACAAATCCATCTTGAATGACGGGTGCATTCTGAATTGCGGTGTGAATGATTGCGTGCTCGATGATGATCGGCGTGGTCTGGGCAGGCGCAGGAACGATTGTGCTTTGCGCAAAGATTCCACTGAGTTGAGTTGCGATAAAAATCGAAAGAAGATTTGTCATTGGGAAATTTCTCCACATCCACAGTCACCTGCTTTACGAGCAAACCGACTATCCACTCCACGACGCCAAAGGTCCATCAAATAAGCCTCTTTTGAACCAAGCATGCTCTCACGAAGTCGTGTTGGGCGTGGCTGTGAAGTTTTGATGTCGATTGGTTCGGCCGAGTCTTTATATTTGTCATTTTTCTCTGCTTTTTCATCGGCCTTGCCTCTTAATTGCACCGCAGAAACAATCAATTGTTGTCGCAGTGCTTCACGGGGCGCTCGCGCCGCAAGGTCGTCGATACGATCAAATCGCTTTGTACCTTCGACCCAAGTTTGTTCGCAGAGACTGAATGGGCTGAGTGGATCGCCAGACCACAAAACCAGATCCGCATCTTTGCCCAGTTCGATGCTGCCGGTTCGATCACCAATTCCCAACTGTTTTGCAGGGTTGATCGTGACGAATTCAAGTGCATTTGTTGGCGGCAGATTTCCATACTTCACAGCTTTCGCCGCTTCGGTGTTGAGATGCCGAGCAAGTTCATTCGAGTCTGAATTGAAAGACATCAACACCCCTTGGTCTCGCATCATTGCGCCATCCCAAGGAATCGCATCCATGACTTCCATCTTGTATGCCCACCAATCACTGAAACACGATCCGCCCGCACCGTGTCGTGCGATTGCATCAGCGACTTTGTATCCCTCAAGGATGTGCTGAAATGTTCCGATACGAAAACCAAATTCGTCGGCAAGGTGGAGGAGCATTAGAATTTCATCTTGGCGATACGCGTGACAATGAATGATGCGCTTTCCTTCAATAATTTCTGCAATGGTTTCGAGCTCGAGATCAATCCGCGGTGGAATACAAGACGCCCTATCCGAACGAGCCGCAAATGCCAACTGTTCTGCGCGATATTCGACAGCGGCGCGAAATTGATCGCGGAGAAAAGTTTCGACACCCATACGAGTTTGTGGATATCGGCCTTTGGGACGAACAACATTTTCTCCTAGGGCAAATTTAATTCCAGGCTTTGCGGTGGTCACTGGCCACTCAGCGACTGGTGATCCCCACTTCAATTTCACCACACTGTTCTGTCCACCGATCGGATTGGCGCTTCCATGCAGTTGATTTGCACAAGTCAATCCACCCGCAAGTTCGCGATACCAACCAACATCGGAAGGATCGATGACATCGTTCACTCGCACTTCAGAAGTGCACGCTTGCGTCCATTCGTTGACACCACCATCAATTCCCGTGTGACTATGACAATCGATCAAGCCTGGAGTGAGGTGTCGACCAGCGCAGTCGACAACTTTCGCGTCGGTTGGCACAGGAAGATTCTTTCCAATCTGCGTAATGACTCCGCCGCGAATAATGACGTCAGTGTCTTCAAGAATTCCAGTTGGGGCGCTTGTCCAGACCGTTGCTCCACGAAAGATCACATTTTCTTTGGTGGGAATTGATGAATATCCAAAGTCTCCAAACGGAAATGTGATAGGAACATCTGGAAGAGTAGGGGTCTTTGTAAGGGTTTTTTCTGGCGATTTTTTGATTGGTTTTTCTTGGTTTTTCTCTAGGTTTTTCTCTAGGTTTTTCTCTGATGGCTTTTCTTCTGTTGCAATCTTTGCTGTTTCGGGTGCAGCCGGAACAGCGGCGAATATCACTGATATTCCGCTCGCGGGCTGAACTTCAATCGTCAAACGATCTCCATCTACCCACATCGCACAGCGCAGGGATTCGGTCATCCCAAGAGCTTCACCTTCCACAATAAATCCACCGCGCAATCGATCGAGTGAAACATTGCTTGCGTTTGTTGACTTGTGAGTTCCGTCGGCAGCAGTTTCTTCAAACACAATCGTTCGTTTCTTCGAATCAATCACCACCATGCGAGTTCCTCCATTGACAAGAGTGAGAGAAAATCGTCCGGCGCCCACAAAATCATTTTCGAAGGGAGTTTTATCTTGTGCCGCTGCGTCATATGAACGACCAGCAATCCACACCTCAGTGATACGAGAATCCTCTGCAAAGAGCGGACCATCACTGATAGTCAGATTTGCCATCCGTCCAATTTCAATTGTTCCAAGTGTGTCACTCATTCCAAGCAGTGATGCTGGTGCAGTAGTCAAAGCGGCGATCAACTGCGCTTCACTCAGTCCAGCCTCGCGGGCTTCGCGCGCGCGAGTTGAAAATGAATCGCGGTGCTTCAGACGGCTTGTCGTCAACGAAACAGAAACTCCGGCGGCGATAAGCCGTGCAGCATTTGATGGCGCAACGGCCCAACTTTCGAGTTCTCGTAGCGAAATGCTCTCTGATAATCGTGGAGAGGAAAGATCTGGTGGTTTCGGGAAATCAACTGGCACAATGATCGGCAGTTTCATCGCGGCGATTTCGTTGAGATTGCGAAATTCGCCACCACCACCAAGTATGGACGCATTCAATTTGAATTCTTGCGCGAGTCTGCCAGCGCGAAGCGCATCAAGTTCGGTTGAAGCATCAAAGAGGACACGCTCCTTTCCAGAAATGGCTTGAGCAAACGCATCGAGCGCAGCAGCTGCAACAGGAGGATCGTTTCCAGTTGGGTGTGCATTCCAAACAGCCATGGAATTTGCTCGCCACCGTGCATCGAGAAACGTTTGCCGTAAGAGCGCAACCGCACCCATCGTTGAGTTTGGGTATGTAGGGACTCGCCAACTATCTTCATTATTCTCTGATTGTGCATTGGGGGGGCTTCGACCAAAAGATACGAATTGTCCAGCACCGCTTCCGATAGTTCGAGTTCCATTCGGTTCCATTCCCAGAAGAACTATCGAACCACCGCCACGAAAGATTCCAGAGTTGGGATATGTCGCTGCAATTGTGAATCCCAGCGCGCGTAATTCTTGGCTTACATCCGCCGAAATTGGCGGTAAATCTTCGGTAGAGATTTGAGGGGTCACATTGGAATTCCAATGAGCGCCAGCATCGCCCGTAATTTTCTTTGCAAGCGCTACGGAGTTGAGAATCAACGCTGGCTCGATAAATCCCGCCATCACCGTTTTTCCACGTCGATTATGAATTGTGGCGCCGGCAGGAATAGAAATGTTGGCACTAGGACCGACTGCTTCGATCCAACCATTGCGCATCAGAATCGTTGCGTCATCGATCTTGATGAGTGGCGAAATGAAAATTGTGGTGTGCTCGATCGCGTCCCATCGAATATCGGAGGGGCGCATGCCGTTGACAGGTGGCGATTGTGCCACCGCACCAGTGTTCCCAAGGAATGCGACTAGGAGTGAAAGGAGATAATTTTTTTTGACAATCACCGCTCAAGTGTATGAGTAGCGACTCAAAAACGGACACCAATTTTGGTTTTGAAATGAAGAGGCGGACCACAGAAAGAAACGTGGGTTTAGTGATGGCGAAGTTCTTCAAGCATTCGATCAATCGCAACAGAAAGCCTTGAATCTGTGTCGAAAGAACCATCAGCAATCATTTGCTTGATTTTTGCAATGCGCTCCGCTCTAACTTCTGGCAATGCCCTTAAGTGTGCAAGATGTCTAGCGTGTTCCTCGGAATGATCGTTCAAATCAGAAGAGAGCGAACGAACATTCGAACAGGCATCTACTTTCATTGGGGACATTGTGGTTGTCATATTTTCTCGGACATTCTTGGATGGTTGTTTGGATTCAGACATGGTGAAACTCCTGCGACCGTTGCTTCAGATCCATCTTTAGCATCGGCCTGACGTTGACTCGTGACATCCTTGTAATGTGCCCAAATTCTAGGCTCAAGATACATATCGTCCTATTGAATCGGAAGACTTTAACTATTCAAATTGTGTCTGGAAAACGAGTTATGATCCACCAACCATGATTGTGCATACGCCATCTGTGAGAGTTGGATTCCTTCTATGTGCGACCATCGCTTTAGCAGTGGGATGTGCGGACACCCCTAAAAAACCAAAGAAAACAGCGGTTTCCCAAGAGTCCAACGATCCCGACGCGCTTTTTAGCGACACAGAAATCACAAACAGCGAAGAGAACGGCATTATGGCCGGAACCGCAGGCAAAACCACAAAGTCCGTTACAAGCGCAAAATCTCCAACGTGGTCAGTTCCAGGAAGTCCTCAGGCAATTTCGCAGCCACCCACACAGATTGAGGAAGCGCCTCCACCTTCAGCAAAATTGGTCAGAGAAAAAAAATCATCGGGCGAAGATTCCAAAGCAACTGCGAAGGAAGATCGACGATGGGGAATTATCTTGCTGACTTTTTCTGGTGATGATCACCAACAACTTGCAGAGGCTTCGTGCGTTCAGTTGCGAAGAAAATACCCACTGTTGGCCGATGCATTCGTGAGAGAGAAATCAAATGGCTCGGTTGTAATGGTTGGGCGCTTTACTGGCACAGATGATCCAGCTGCGAAACCCATGGTCAAACAAGTGCAGGCACTCATTGATGGAAACGACCGTCCGTTTGCGAGATCGTTTTTGACGAGAGTCAATACGGCGCGTATTGGTCCGATGGGCGCATTTGATTTGCGTCGTGCGCGTCTAGCAAATCCAAATTCACGATCTCTGTATTCGATCGAGGTCGCAGTGTGGAGTGACTTTGGTTCAGGTGAGATCACAGTCGAAGAGATTCGTCGCAAAGCGGAGGCATATACAACTCAATTGCGCGCGCAAGGATTTCCCGCTTTTTTTCATCATGATGACGACCGACGAATGAGCATCGTGACGGTTGGTCTGTTTGGTGAAGAGGCATACGATGCGAAGACAACTCTCTACTCAGATGAAGTAAACGCCGTCAAAAAAAGATTTCCAAAGTTAATGGTGAATGGCGAAGAACTTCTGAAACCTGTCCGCAAGGGTTCACAAGAAACAGTCCCAGAAACAAGTTTGATGGTCGAGGTTCCAAGGTGACAACGCCCCGTGCCGCAGGCAAGACTCAATCTGCGCGAGTTCCTCGTCGCGAAACCGAACTGGAGTCTCCAGGTGATCCATATGTTTCTTCGCTTGCACGCGTTGCCTTGGACGGACAAATTCTTGGACAAGACCGAGCGCTGAATACACTTGCGAAATCGCTTGTTTCTGGCCATTTTCCGCACGCTTGGATTTTTCATGGGCCACGGGGAACTGGGAAGTGCACGGCGGCACTGCGGGTTGCCGCTGTGGTTGTCGATCCTCTTTCAGGCGATGCGCAGAGAGCAAAGTGCGCTGCGAATGCACATACACCAAGCGCCACACTTCTGCGTGTGGGCACACATCCAGATGTGCGGGTTATTCGTGCTGAACTTGCGGGATCGAGTGCGGATCGAGAATTGCGTGATCGCAAGCAAAATAATATTCCAGTCGCACTTTTACGCGAACACATGATTGGTGGAGTTACAAGTGGGGGCGCAAGAATCGACGCAGCCGTCTATCGATCGAGTGTGATGGGCGCTGGAAAAGTTTTCATCATTGACGAAGCAGAACGATTGGAAACTGATGGGCAAAATGTTCTCTTGAAGACACTTGAGGAACCACCTCCAGGGACCGTTATTATTTTGGTTACGAATAGTCTGGATCGATTATTGCCAACCGTCCGGAGTCGTTGTCAAACACTTGGATTCTTTCCGCTTACAGAATCACAGATGGGTGGTTGGCTTGACGCGAATCTTGGCGAGATCAATGGCGCTGCACGCGAGTTCGTTCAGATGTACGCAGCAGGATCTCCAGGCGCAGCGGTCACGGCGGTTACGCTTGGTTTGCAAACATTGCACGCGGATCTGTTGCCAATGATTAATCAGTTGGAGAAAGGGGTTTTCCCTTTTTCTATGGGTGATCGTATGAACGACTTTGCATCAGAAGTCGCAGAAGCTGCGGTCAAGCGAAACGAAAACGCAAGCAAGGAAGCCGCGAACCGCCGCGCGACCGGCGTGATGTTTTCAGTCATTGGCGCAGAGGTTTTGCGTCGAATGCGTGCGTGCTCATCGTCTCCTGACAAGTTGGAGTATTGGGCAAAGGTTCCAGATGTCATCGCAGAAGCAGAAAGAAATCTTCAAGCGAATGTCAATCAAAAACTTGTCCTTGCTGACTTCGTTGCGCAGTGGTCAAGTTTGTCGAGAAAGTCTTTGATCAAACCAGCCGGGAAGTCAATTTGAAAATTGGGCAGGAAATTGAACGCGTATGGTTGTTGCGGGGATTGCCGCATCTTCCCGAGGGCCATGTGATTTGGCAATTGGATCAGGGATATTTCCTTGGCGATAGTGGCACTCCAAATGGGCGTATTCGTAAAACGGTCTTTCCAGACGCAAGCGAACAATTCCATCTCAATCACAAAACCGGCTCTGGTCTCATCCGCCAAGAGAGTGAATCCCAAATCACCGCCACATCGTTTTATCAACAATGGCCCGCAACCCTCGGCCGCAGGCTTTGCAAAAAACGCCATCGAATTGCAGCTGGCGGCTTGGTCTGGGAAATTGACGAGTTTTCGGACTTTCCGCTGGTATTGGCAGAGGTCGAATTGCCGACGGCCGATCATTCTTTGACGATCCCATCTTGGCTTTCGCCTTGGATTTTGCAAGAAGTGACTGCGAATTCTCTTTATCGCAATTACAATCTTGCCACACAAGGGCCACCACCTTGATAAGGATCTCCATCCGCGTTGAATGGCGGTTAGTATGAAACTTCGGCAACTATTTTATGACAACATTTCATTGCAAAATCGTAACTCCATCCGAAGCTGTTCTTGACGAAGAAGTTCAATACGTCACATTCCAAGCATTTGATGGCCAGCAAGGCGTGATGCGTGGCGCATCACCATTTTTGTCAAAGTTAGGCGGTGGGGTTTGTCGAATCGACAGTGCAACAGGCAGTACCGAATATGTGCTGGCTGGTGGATTTGCACAAATGAATCAGAACACATTGGTCCTCTTGGCCGATGGTGCGGAACTTGCAACTTCGATCAATCCCGAAGATGCGCAGAAAAAAGTTTCGCAAGCAGATGCGAAAGTCAACGCAGTCAATGAAAAGCCGCTGACACTTGCTCAGCGAGAATCGATTGAGAACGAGCAATCATTGGCGCGTGCGCGTTTGACCGCATCACGCCGGCGATAATTATGAGCACGAAACCAATCGTCGAAGTTGAAGGAACTGATCAAGCTTTCGGCAGTGTGAATCCTGCAGCAGATATTGAAGAAATTCCGTGCGCAGAACTTCCTTTGTTGCGAAGAGTCGAAGCGCTTTTGTTTGCAGCGGATCGTCCACTCTCGGATGCACGCATTGCAGATTTACTTGGAGTTTCTGGTAAGAGCAAATCAAGCACGCACATTCGAGATGCGGTGGATGAACTGAACGCAACATATCTCAAAAGTGGTTGCGCTTTCAAAGTCGAACAAGTTGCCGGCGGAAGACAGGTTTTAACTTTGCCTGCTTTCGCTCCCGTTGTCGCAAGATTGCGCGGTGAGAAACAACAAACACGATTGACTCAACCCGCAATCGAAACTCTGGCGATCGTCGCATATCGACAACCGATTCAACGAGCGGAAATTGAGGCGATCCGTGGTGTTGCGTGTGGCGAAGTTTTGCGCGGACTGCTTGAACGAAGACTTGTTCGCATCGTTGGTCGCGCGGAAGAACTTGGCCGACCAATGCTGTATGGCACGACGAGTGAATTCTTAAAGGTCTTTGGACTCTCAAGCCTGTCAGATCTTCCGCAGTCAAAAGAATTGCGAATCTGACCAACAGCGATCAGCGCCGTCTGCGTGAGCGCAGAATCGGTAGAAAACCAATCAAAGCGATCGATGCCGGACCGGGCACTGTTTGAAACGCAAACACACTTGTGAAACTCGCTTCGCCACCAGCGGAGAGGCGCAGTGAAAAACCAATTGAGGCTTGATTCGTTATGGAATTTGCAATTTCAAGATTGCTGAAGTTGAAGTTTCCAAGAGAAACGACCTGAAATGGCTGTGCAAAGAACAGGGCGTTATTCAGCTGGCTATTGACTGTCACATTATCAATTCCCGCACTCCAAAGAGCGCCGGTGCTTGTCAAACTTCCTAGCGATGCAGACCCATTTACAAACTGCCCACCAACTGATCCAGAAGCAACCAAAGGTCCTGTTGCCATTCCATTCATCGCAATCATCACAGAAAAATCTTGTGCGGTAGATGTGTTGTTTCGAATCACAATATTGCCATTTGTGAAGCCACTCAACGTTTGTGGATTCCACCCTTGAATATTATTGACCCAAGTGACAGAAGTGTTTGTTGCAGTCCAGCCACCATTATTCGACCAAGATGTTGGGGTTATTTGAGTTGAAATATTCTGAATGGTTCCGCTCCCCACAGATGATGTGACGCTGAAGGATGCTCCCGAAGAAGTAAATCCTGCGGATGTTGCGCTGGAAATGAAACCAGTAACTCCCAGAATAAACACGAGATTATTTTTGTTTTTCAAGCCGATCATGTTTCAACCCTTTTCTTCCAGCACTGTTCCTCCAACCCAAACCCCAGACACTAAACCCCAGACACCAAACTTTTTATGCACTTCTCCGGCGACCTCGTCGCGCAGTAAATCCCGCCAAAATCCCCATCGCAATCACACCTGGTGCTGGTACGGGGAGGGCAACGAAGATGCTTGAGAATGAAACGGAATCGCCTGCGCTCAAAGTGAACGAATATCGAATTCCAATCGTGCTGTTGATCGATGGACCTGCAAGTGGCGGTAATCCTTGGCCGAAAGATCCTCCGCTGAACGAATTTGTTCCAAATGGGGACGTAACGATTTGATTCGCATTTGACATTAATGATTGCACAAACATGTCATCTGCAAGCGCTGTGTAGATCGCGCCGCCATTTGTTGAAGTCAAAGAAGCAGAACCAGAGCCGTTGGAATCAGTCAAAGTTCCTGACATTTGGCCAGAGACCGTGCTTTGGGCGATAGCAGGAGAAATTGGAAGCGAAAAATCGACGACATACTCTTTAGAAAATGCCGTTTCGTTCGTCAGCGAAAGAGTTCCGGTGATAAATGGATCTGGGTCGACCAAATAAGCCCAACTCATTGACGTTCCGATTGTGTTCGAATGCTGGCCTTGAAAGAACCACTCGTTCGCTGCGACTTGTGTCACAGAACCAAAGTTGCAAGCTTCGCCTCCGGAAGCAAGGCCACCTTCAAAGAGCCTGAATAGAAATCCAGGTTGTGTGAAATCTGCTTGTGTCTCAAAAGTTGTAACCGCAAGCGATAAAGAAGCGCAAGCAATAGTTATCGTATTTTTCATATCCCTTTTCCTTTTCAAGCAAAGCTTGTCAAAACTCCCAAACCAATACTCGACCCTCATCGAGTTACTGTCAAACAAACAGTATGCTTAAACCTACCTCATCAAAACACAAAAGCCAAAAAACACCGAAATTTTCGGAATAATTACAATCCAAATTACCCAACATTCGCGCATGCTGTTTTTTGGCGAATTTCCTGCTCTTCGCCAGCCAATTCAATCCACGAGTCAATGGCGATAACCATATCTGCAAGCGACAAAGCCGTTCTGATCGCTTCTTTTAGTGGCTTTATAGGACCCATTGTTTTGCTATACCAAGCAATCCGAGAGCGCATGGTGTGCAGGGCATGCCGCTCGGATGGGGCAAATTGGGTCAGCAGGTCGATATGCCGACGGATCATCTGACACTTATATAGGAAGGATGGGGCAAAGACGCCTTCTGGATTTGGATTGTCACCCATTCGAATCATCTCGAGGGCTTGGCGAAAAATCCAAGGAGTGCGCAGCGCTCCACGACCGATCATCACCCCGGCACAATTGGTTTGGCGCATGAGGTCGATCACATGATGAGGTTCGGTGACATCGCCGTTGCCAATGACAGGAATCGATTTGACGGCGGCAACTACCTCGCCGATTCGCTCCCAGTCTGCCCTTCCAGAGAAAAACTGAACGGTCCATCTTCCGTGCACCGTGACTGCTTGTACTCCGATGCTTTCAAGGTCTCGTGCAAGTATCGGCGCAACGAAATGTTCGCGGTCCCAACCTAATCGCATTTTTGCGGTGACTGGCACGCGCCCACCGCTGTGTTTTCGCACGGCTTCGACGATGCTTTCGGTCAGTCGCATTGTGGAAGCACAGTCACGCAAAAGCAGAGATCCACCGTGTTTTTTTGCAACCTTGTCGACAGGACAACCCATGTTGATGTCGATCAATTTCGCACCGTGATCGATTGCCCAGCATGCAGCTTCTGGAAGTGGATCCTCATAATTTCCGTATAACTGCATTCCGCAGGGATTATCGAGATCGTTGGTGGCGGCGAGTTCAAGAGTTTTCGCTGAGCCGTTGAGAATCGCTCGAGAATTCAGAAGGTCCGTGCTTGCAAGCCCCACACCACCTTGCTCGCGGCAAAGAATTCGAAACGACAGATCGCAGTGCCCCGCAATTGGAGCAAGCAGTAGGGGTGAGTCAAGATGTAACGGTCCGATCTGAAGCATGAGAACCCTATTGTGGCGTAGAATGCCGCTATGCCAAGAGGTTTTTCTGATTTTTTTATGCATAAGGTCGCTGGGGCGGTCACCTTTGTGATTTGCATGGGCGGTTGCTCAAACCAGTTTTTGACTACATATCAAGGGGAGCGATTCGAAGCGACGACATCGCCGATGGTCGTCGCCACCCGTCCTGCGAATTCGGGACTGATCGGATCATCCAACTTTGTAAGTGGGGCGGGTTTCGGAGAGCCCGAAGCGGTCAGTGCGGCATGTGCGGTCGGCGCTGATTCTGTTCAGTGGTCGCGCGGATTGGATACTCGTGATGCAACGGCAGGAGCTGGCGTTGTGAAATCAAGTTTGTCTCCCACTGGTCCAGTGTCATCGTGGGCGCCGGTTCAGCCTGGCGGTTTTGTTTATAGATATGTCGCACGCTATTACAAGAATGGCGTGAAAGATTTTGCTCCTGCAGTTGAATCAGCTCCACAATTTCCAGCGGGTGGTGCTGGGCAAATTATTGAAGACGATCAAGCGGCGACGCAAAAAGCATCTGGTCGCTGAAAGCGTCGCATTGAAAAACACGGTCGCGTTGTCGGCCAGTAATTTCTCGAAGAATTTTTTGTGAAACAAATTTATCAACGATCGCTTGCGCTGCGCGGAAAGTGATTCCCATTCTGACAGCTGCGTCAGCAACATTCGTCTGCGGCTTTGCAATCAACGACTCCGCGAGTTCTATGCAATTTTTTGGAGCACGCATTTCGGCGGCGCATTCCAAAAGTCGAATACGTTCTTTCTTGGCTCTCACAAGCGCAGCGATCAAGCGATCTGATTCCGCGGCTACTTCAAGCAACCAAGCGTTGTGCCAGAAAGAAAACTTTTCCGCAGTCAATGCGTTGGCAAGTGCGCGTGCAAGAGTTGTTCGCTGTGTGTCGGAGGATGCTTGACCAGCGACAAGTGTTGCGGGCAATTCCACGCCAATAGAAATGAGACGCGCTGCGTGAGCGTGCGCAATAATCTCGCTGTCGTTTGCGTATGGCTGCGTGATGCCAAAGAGCCAGATCGTCCACGATGCCGCGCGTAATGCAAAGTCAGCTCGTTCGTGTGTTGTCACTGTGGAGCAATCGACAGCAGTGCTCCAACCTTTTAAAATCGACGGCAACCACGATGGTGGTGGGGGAACACTCGCGATGCCATCGCGTGTATCAGATGCGATACCAAGCCACGCAGTGGTGTTGCGTGGCGAAGAAATGTTTTGCGCAAGTTCGTAACGCGCCGCAAGTCGTGCTTGAATTGTTGTGCTCCAATCACACGCTTCCAACCAACCTGCGAGCCTTCCAAGAGAGTGCAACGCAAGCGCAGTTTCCTTCGTCGATGCGATTGTTGGCACAGACGCATTTGGGCGAAGCGACCAAGTAGTCACTGGAAGGCGGCGGACGATTTCGAATGTGCCAAGTTCGCTTGTGGGAGCGACATCATTGGCGCGCGCGGGGAGAGATTGGGTTGAGGTAGTCATTGTGATATTCGCCACAAAAGTACATCAGCGGGCGAAAGTGTCCAATCGTTGCTGAAAAATGCAGCAGCAACTGCGCCAATTGGCCCAACTTCGAGCATTTTTGCCCGAAAAATGGCCAGATCTGGATATCCAGTTCCAGCGACAAAGTATGGCGCACGGTCGAGGAGACTTTGGCCAGTTGCGCCAGTTCCGGCGATGACGCCGACGAGTGCTGTATCGGAATGTGGACGAGGAAAAACAAAGAGTGCGCCAAGATCATCGCCCTTGATTGTTGTTGTTGCGTTGTTGGAAGTTGTCGCAGTGATTTCATTGTTGCGCACGGTGATGGGAGATTTTTCAAGTAGCGAATTCCACGCAGCGTTTGTGTCGGCGTTGCCATAGAGAATGACATTGCGATTCTTGAAGAGTATGTTTTCAGATTGAAGAAATGATTTGTCGTCGATGATTTCGAATGACGCATTTCCGCGATATACAAATTGTTCGTTGTCATATCGAGCCTTCGCCAACAGAGCGTTCGTTTGCGTTTGTGTTCCTGATGTTCCATACACAAGCACAGGATGATTTGTGAACGCAGTCTTGAATGGACCCATACGAGCCGCACACTTTTGATTTGGATTTGGCGCACTGCTGATTTGCCACGGTGTGGGTGTTCCATTTTGCGAAATGGTTCGCGACAGCCAAAGAAGGTCGCCACCATCTGGCTCCGTTGTAGTCAATTTCACACCGTCGATGTCGAGCGTGATTTCGTTCTCGTCGCCATCGAGATCAACCGAGAGTCCAAGCCGTGCGATATTCGAAGTTGTGCCACTAACAGTCTTTGCCTTTCGGTCAATCGTCAGATCGGCGTGGCTTGGGTCGAGTGCAACCAACTGCGCGTCGATTGTTATCCAACCATTTGTCGCATGATTGTTTGGAGAAATAGTTGTAAACGAAATGTGATCGCGAGATTCTGGCAGAGGCAAGATGCGAGCCTTGAGAAAATCCATAAGTGGCGGCCAATCGACACATTCGTTTCCCCACCAATGTCCAGCACCAGGTTGTTCGTGATATGTGAAGTCGGGATGGAACGTTCCAAGTTGAGTGCGCATCTCGCGCGCTTCAGTCACGGGAACATTGTCGTCTGCATCTCCATGCAAGACATAAACACCTTGTGAGGCATAGTTGTCTCTCAAGAGCAGAGTGCGACTTGGATTTGCAGATCGATCAAGAATCCTTCCAACAAAATCATTCGCATCAATCGCGGCGATCGGAGCTTTGACATAGGTAAAAAACGAAATCCACCCAGCACTTGGAGCAATCGCTGCGAAAATATCGCTGTTTTGCGCGCCAATTTGCCATGTTCCGTGACCACCCATCGAGTGACCAGTCAACCATTGACGGCGTGGATCGGTGCGAAAGCGTTCGCGCGCCGTGTCGAGAACTTCAAGCGCGTCGATTCGCCCCCAATCTTCCCAGTCGAAACCATATGGTCTTCGATTTGTTGGCGCGACAATAAATGCCCACTCTCGTGGCGTATAGCACTGCGCTTGACCGAAACCTTCGACGCTTGCACCGTGAAGCGTAAGGACGATTCCAGGATGAGTTTCACTTTTTTCGGATGGCTTTGTCGCGGGCACGACAGCAAAATATTGTGCGCTGCCTTCGATTTTGCTTTGAAATGTTTCTTTGCGTGTTGCGTTTGAAGTTTTCACAGTCAATTCGATTGTTGTTTCGTCGAGCATTCCTTTCGCGTCGCCTTCTGAAGAATCAGCATGAACAAGAGCGACACGAAATCGAGCAGGACCTTCAAGTCCAAATGGTCCGCTTCGAATGCGTGCAGGTGCTTTGAAGATGCCAAGCGGAGCGATCATTGTGACTGGCGTGCGAGTTGTGACACCATCTTGTGATTCGATTTCAATCGCAAGGTTTGTTGCTGGTGCGTTTGCTGCATTGATAATCCGAATGCCAATCCATGCATCAAGAGCTTCTCCAACGACAAGATCTGGCGCAGTCAGGTCGCGGGTGTCTAACTGCGGACCACCGATGCGGGGGGTGACAAGTTTTGCTGAAATCGGTCCACGGCCAGCAGCGAAGATCAGTTTGTTTTCACCTTGATTGATATCGAGTGGAATGCGTTGATATCCAGTTGCGTATGGATCGCCCATGTGCGGGCCGTTTGAATAAACCATTCCATGACCCGTAGCTTCCAAGATCATGATTTGTTTTTTTGGACTTTCAAACGAGAGCACGAGATATCCGCCAGTGAATGCAGTGGAATCAAACGATCCGTTTTCGTCTGGCTTTATTTCTGTCCAAACTCCCTTTGTTTGCGACGATTTTTCTGAAGAAATTTGAAGTGGAATTGCAACACGATCGCCCGCCTTGGGATCAAAAGTTCCAGCGACAATTTGTGCTGCGACACCATCAATTTGGACGGGAGATCTTGCTGATCGTGCAACGCCAGAAATTGCGATGCCCTTTGGCGCAACGATTGTCTGTGCGGGGGAGAGTGTTGTGGAGAGAGCGATTAGTACGGTGATGCTTGTCAACATTCCAAGACTTTACCCGCCGAAGCTAGGTGATTTTATATGGATCAGAAGTCGAGCTAGTTCCAGAGACATCGAATCTGCTTTTGAGTTGGATTGTTCTCGAGTCGACACGATTGATAAATGTGGATTGTGTGGCAAGAGTCCGCATTGCATCGGGTGTTTCTGCAGGAGTAGTCGTCGGGCGGATGATCGGCGTTGCAATATCTTCGGTGCTCGAGCGCAGAAGTGCAACAACAGCTGCAACAATCAAAACAGAAATAATGATCCAGAACCAACGCATCCCATCGATGCTATGCGGTCAATGATGCACAAATTTTTATTGCGCATTCTTGAGCACTGCTCTCGTTTGTTTTGACGTGCACATCTGGATGAATCGGCGCTTCGTATGGATCTGAAACACCTGTGAAAGCTAGAATTTCTCCAGCGCGCGCTTTTTTGTAAAGTCCCTTTGGATCGCGTGATTCTGCAACCACAAGTGGAACATCAACAAAAACTTCGACAAATGCGATTCCAAGTTTGTTATGGCGCGCTCGAACCGCATCACGGTCGGATCGATATGGGCTGACCATACTGACGATTGCAATTGCACCGCTTTCAGCCAAAAGAAGGGCAGATTCTCCTGCTCTGCGAACAGCTTCCGCTCGGCCATACGCATCAAATCCCAGTCCTGCGTTGAGCCCATGTCGAAGTGTGTCGCCATCCAGAATGAGCGCTGGGATTTTCTTTGCAAGCTGCATCTCTTCGATCAACAAAGCAATCGTGCTCTTGCCAGATGCTGGAAGTCCAGTCAGCCAAATTGTGCAACCTCGGCGGCCGAGTAACCGAACACGACGATCGACCGAGAGTCGCTCGTGTGGAATTGCGCCAGGAGTTGGGCTTGGTGTTGGTGAGTGATTGGTCATGTTGAGCCCCAGAGACCATACTGCCACGCGAGTAGAGATAGTGTGGCGATGAATGCAATGATGTTGAGCGGTAGTCCAAATCGCACAAAGTCGCTGAATCGATAACCGCCTGGACCGTAAATCATGAGATTGGTTTGGTAGCCAATTGGTGTTGCAAATGCTGCGCTTGCTGCAAACATCACAGCGAAAACAAATGGCATCGGATCTGTATTCGCTTGCGATGCAGTCGCAAGCGCGATGGGAAAAATGATCACAGCAGCTGCTGCATTGGAAATTAGAGATGTCAACAAGACGGTTACGAGATAGACAGCAGCAAGACTTGCAAGAATCGAACCAGATCCAAGTCCAACAATAAATTGTCCGATCGACGCACCGAGCCCGCTGGACTCGACCGCTTTGGAAAGCCCAAGTCCCGCACCAATGACAAGCAGTATCGAAATATCAATCGAGGCTCGCGCATCAGCTGGACGCAAACATCCACACACAACCATCGCAACTGCAGCTGCGAGTGCTGGTGCCAGCATATTTCCCGAATATGTAGCAACGCCAATCATTGCGACGAGTATTGAAAGTGCAAGCATTGCTCGCCCTGGCCGCAAGTCGGAACTTGGCAAGCCACTCACAAGGAAAAAATCTCTGCTTGATCGATTGCGAGAGAGAAAACTTTCGTTTGCTTCAAGCAGAAGCGTGTCGCCAATTTGTAGAACAATATCTCCGATTCGGCCAGTTACACGCTCTCCATTTCGTGCGACAGCGATCACGGCTGCGTCATATCGAGCGCGAAATCCGAATTCACGAATCGACCTGCCGAGTCCTGGAAATGAGTTCGAAACAACCGCTTCGATCATCAATCGTCCGCGAGAATTTGCAGGAGCTTTCTTTTCTCCGTCAGGATTTAATCCTGGGGTTGAGCGCAATGCGATGATTTGTTCGACCGCGCCAGCGAAAACGAGCGTGTCGTTTCCGCGCAGTCTTTGAGATGGACCAGGTGCGGAAATAGAATCACCAGATCGTTCGATTTCAACGAGAAAGAGTCCATCAAGTCTGCGGAGTTTGGCTTCGGCAATTGTTCGTCCATCAAGTGGACCGCCAGCAGCAACTTCAAGTCGCGCTGTGTATTGCCGAGGATCAGCTAGAGGTTCGATGACAGGAATGCGCTCTGGAAGAAGTTTTGGTGCAGCAAAGATGAGATAAATAATTCCAATAATTGCAAGTGGTAATCCGATGGGAGCGAGCTCGAAGAATCGGATTGTGTGCAGGGGGTGCAACTCATTTGGTACTGCAGAGTTGATCGTAGATTCGACAAGCCCTGCGACAACAAGATTCGTGCTCGTTCCAATAATGGTTATTGTTCCGCCAAGCGTTGTCGCAAAGCAGAGCGGCATAAGAAGTTTTGATGGCGAGTATTTCTGGCGCTTTGCAAAATCAATCGTGGCGGGAGTCAGCACAGCAACGATTGGAGTGTTGTTCAGAAACGAACTAGCAAACGCTGTTGGAATGCAGAGATTTGCCAGCGACGTGCGAATTCCAACGCCAGGTCGCAGCAAGAGCGATGTGAGCCATTGAATTGTTCCTGTGTTCTGCATACCCGCAGCAACAACAAAGAGTGCGGCGATGGTCAGAAGTCCCTCATTCCCAAAGCCGCGAATAGCCGTTGTCGCATCAATGACGCCAAAAACCATCACGACGACCAATCCACAAAGTAACGCGATGTCTGGGGATCGACCGCGGATCATCAAAATGACCGCGGTTACAAAAACCGCACCAACCAGCCATGGCTGCCAGAGAAGGGGATCCATCTCCCGAAAGAGTAACGCAACCGCTACGCTTTCGTTGTTGGACAAAGAATGCAACTGACTCATCTTGACATTCTCGAAGCCGAAGCAATTCACATCTTGCGAGAGACTGCTGCCAGTTTTGAGCGACCAGTTTTGATGTATTCGATCGGCAAGGATTCGACCGTGCTTTTACATCTGGCGATAAAGGCATTTTGGCCAGCAAAGCCACCGTTTTCGCTGCTGCATATTGATACAACCTGGAAATTTCGAGAGATGATTTCGTTTCGCGACGCCACGGTCGCTCGTCTGGGGGTGGACCTTCGTGTGCATATCAACGAAGAAGGTGTGCGACAAGGGATTTCTCCGATCACGCACGGAAGCAAGGTTCATACGGATGTGATGAAGACACAAGGCCTTCGGCAGGCGCTCGAAGCGGGGAAGCACGACGCTGCGATTGGTGGAGCAAGGCGTGATGAAGAAAAGAGTCGTGCGAAGGAACGTATTTTCAGTTTTCGAGATCGCAACCACAGATGGGATCCGAAGAATCAACGCCCCGAACTTTGGAATTTATACAACACACGATTGAATGAAGGAGAGAGCATTCGTGTTTTTCCACTTTCAAATTGGACGGAGCTTGATGTTTGGTTGTATATCCATCGTCACAATTTGCCTGTTGTGCCTTTGTATTTCGCAAAGACTCGACCGATTGTCGAGCGCGACGGCATGTTGATCATGCGTGATGATGAGCGCTTTGAATTGAAGCCTGGCGAGAAAGTTGTTCAGCGAAAAGTTCGCTTTCGTACGCTGGGTTGTTATCCGCTCAGCGGCGCTATCGAGAGCGATGCGGACACGATGGAAAAAATCATCGAAGAAATGTTGCTTGCACGAACAAGTGAGCGTCAAGGAAGACTGATCGATCACGATCAATCTGGAAGTATGGAAGAAAAAAAGAGAGAGGGTTATTTCTGATGACACTCTCTTTTACAGCAGGCGGGTCAGTCAACGATTATCTCGATCGATATGAGCGCAACGAGTTGTTGCGCTTTCTCACTTGCGGTTCTGTCGATGATGGCAAGAGCACGCTCATCGGGCGACTTCTGTACGACACAGGTCGGTTGTACGACGATCACTTGAAGGCGATCGAGTCCGAGAGCAAGGTGCATGGAACGCAAGGCGGCGCTTTAGATTTGGCGCTTGTTGTCGATGGCCTGAAAGCAGAACGCGAACAAGGTATCACGATTGATGTTGCGTATCGATACTTCGCGACGGCTCGTCGGAGTTTCATCATCGCCGATTGTCCAGGGCACGAACAGTACACGCGCAATATGGCGACAGGTGCGAGTCACTGTCAGTTGGCGATCACACTGATTGATGCACGCCATGGTGTCAGCACGCAAACTCGAAGGCATGCGTTTATCGCCAGCTTGCTTGGACTGCGTCAGGTTGTTGCTGCGGTGAATAAGATGGATTTGGTTGGTTGGAGCGAGGCGAAATTTCGCGAAATTGAGCGGGAATTTATGGATTTTTGTGCGAGGCTGGGGATTGATCCTGTGGTCATTCCAGTCAGCGCATTGACTGGCGAGAATGTCGTCAAGCGCGGATTGAATACGCCTTGGTATAGCGGATCTCCAATTTTGGAATTGCTTGAGACTCTTCCTGTCGATCATCCATCACCTGACGCGCCATTTCGTCTGCCAGTACAATATGTGATTCGTCCATCGCTGGACTTTCGTGGATTCGCTGGAACGATCTCATCTGGAAGTGTGAAGGTTGGTGATCGCGTTCGCATATTGCCGTCGGGACGAGAGACTCGCGTACGTCGTATCGCGCGTTCGTCAGAAGATGGCGGCGACTTAGCGATCGCAATTGCGCCGCAAAGTATCGTGATGACATTCGAAGATGAAGTTGATTGCAGTCGTGGCGATGTGGTTTCATCTGTCGGTGGTATGGCCGAAGCGATTGTTGCCCAATCATTCGAGGCGGATCTTGTGTGGATGGATGAGACTCCGCTGATGGCGGGTAAAAGCTTCATCTTAAAGAACGGGACGCGTTCGATATCTGCTCGGATTGTTCGTGTTTGCCACAGAGTTGATGTCAATACACTCGAAACACACATCGCAGACACGCTTTCGCTGAATGACATTGGTCGTATCGAGATCGAGACAGAGCAACCATTGGCGTTTGATTCGTACCGAAGAATCCGCCAAGCCGGCGCAATTATTTTGATTGATCGATTGACGAACGCCACGAGCGCAGCTGGGATGATTCGCACCGGCGATGCGAATGATCCACATATCAAGCGTGCGCACTGGGAGACGATTCCTATTTCGTCGATCAAACCGACTGCTGGTCGCAGTGCAATCACCGACAAAGATCGCAACAGCCGCTGGAGACAAAATCCGATTGCGATTCTTTTTCATGGAGCGCCCGGTAGTGGAAAAACGCAGCGCGCGTTTGAATTAGAACGACAACTCTGGGATGCTGGTCACGCTGCGATTGTGCTTGATGGACAAATGTTGCGCGCGGGACTGAGCAAAGATTTGTCATTTACAGAAGAGGATCGCAGCGAAAACCTGCGCCGTGCTGCGGAATTTGCGAAGATTTTGATGGATCAAGGATTTGTCGTGATTTTGAGCGTGGCTGCGCCACAAGCGCAAGCGAGAGAACTTGCGAGAAAACTGATTGGCGAGAATCGGTTTCTCTCATTTGATTGCGGGGCGGCCACTTTGCCAGATTCGCAAGCGATCTTGAAATTGGTTCAGGTTCGCATCGAAGGATCGAGTGCAAAGTAAGAGCAAGTTTTTTTAGATTTTGTTGCCAAAAATCTGTCGCAACATAAATGGCATGACATCGCAGGCTCGGACCTCGAGGTCATCATTGTCACCATCATCCACCATCATCAGAGGTCTGCGCGCATGCGCCATTTCGACGCGACCATGTGAACCGCGTACGAGTGATGCGTCGAGTGGAATCACATCGAGTAGTGCACGCATGCCAAGCTTGCGCTGAAAGAGTCGCCATGCAATGCGTCCTTTGACAAATCGAATTTTAGGATCGAGAAAAAGTTCGCACGGGTCATATCCAGGCTTTCTGTGGATGTCGACGGTGCGGGCATAGTCTGGCGCACACGCATTGTCGTTCCACCATGGATATGCGAACCAACTATCAGCAGTGCTGATTGCGACGAAATCTCCAGAGCGCGGATGGTCAAGTCCGGCCGCGCGTTTTTCTTCTTCACCAAGCACCATCTCGACGCCAGCCGTTGCTTGGAGTGTGCGGCGAACTTCATCACGATATTTCTCTTGCGCTACATAGACGTGCGCCACTTGATGATCACACACCGCAAATGCTCGTGATGCGCCAGGATCGAGAACTTCACGGCCCAACTCTTCGCGCAATTTCAGAAAGCCCGCAGTGCGCAGAGCGCGATTGAGATAGGTTGCGTTGGAAACTGGCGCGATTCCATATTCACTGACGACCATGACACGAATACCTCGATCGTCGAAGAACTTTAAGAGCGCAGCGAATACACCATCAATCGCGCGTAATTCGCGGCGAATGTTTGGACTGTTGGGACCGAACTTCTGCAGGGCATAATCCAAGTGCGGAAGATAAACAAGTGAAAGTGTTGGTTCGAACTTTGCAACAGTCATCATTGTCGCGCGCGCGATCCAGTCGGTGGACCGAATGTCTGCCAGTGGTCCCCAGAAATGAAAAAGCGGGAATGCACCAATTTCACTGCGAAGTTCATCACGCCAGTCTGACGGATTTGTCCAGACATCTGGCAATTTGCGACCATCAGCGCAATAGATTGGCCGTGGAGTGACAGTGATATTCGCAGATGAATACATCGCATACCACCAAAAAAGATTTGCCGTAGTGACAGTTGGATCAATCTTTCGAGCAATATCCCAAATACGATCACCACCAACGAGCGCACTTGATTGCTTCCAAAACTGAACATCATTCTGCGATCGGTCGAACCAACCATTCCCAACGATGCCGTGTTGATTTGGCCGCGTCCCAGTCAGCATGCTGGTTTGAACGGTGCATGTAACTGCTGGAAGATCTGGAACAACGGAACGAATGCCGCCACAGCGCCGTGCAAACTCAACAAGGTTTGGTGTCGCATCTCCTAAAAGACTTGGCGTAAGCCCGACAATATTGAGAACAGCAAGACGTTGTGCCACGCGAGAAGTTTAGGTGCAAAGCAAACTGACGGGCGCGGGTTATTCAGCTTCCAGCAATGCGGCGCTGAAGCCAACGGGTGAAGAACCAAAGCACAATACATGCAATACTTATGTATGTCGCTTGCAACATTGCGGCACTTACGGCGTCAAGCAGTGCGAGAGCTGCAATCAACCCAGCGATTCCAGCTGGTCGGCGAGATGGATGCGACATAGCAGCACGAAACGCGCGCGTTGCCGCAATGATGAACCAGATTGAAAAAAGTATTGCAAGAAATAGATTGACTGATGTCACCACCCAATATGGCAATGTCATGTATCCAGAAAGTACGGACACACTAAGAATCGGAAATGATTTCAAGAAACTGATGGCGTAAATTTGTTGAATGATCAGCACCAATGCTGGCGTGATCGCTATCGCAGCAAGAAACGGCGAAGCACGACGCATGCGTTTCGAGAGAGGGCGATCGCCAATAGGTGGTACTTGAGTCAGGCTGCATCCGCATTCAGGGCAAACTTTTGGGGCGATCGTTTTCAGCGGATACGCACAACGACTGCAGCGATATTCAG
>CAMBWI010000003.1 GCA_945871445.1 Singulisphaera sp. GP187
ATGGCGGCGAAAATCAAACGCGTTTTTAATCGGGGAGACATGTGGGTGCAGTATCGCATTTGCTAGACTGATGCGCCAATGAACAAACGAATTCTTGTCACAGGTGGTGCTGGTTTTCTTGGGTCGCATTTGTGTGATCGATTGGTTGAGCAGGGGTGTGAAGTCACTTGCTTAGACAACCTGTTTTCGAGCCAAATATTGAATATCGAACACTTGTTGAAGAAGCCGAACTTTCAATTCGTCCTGCACGATGTCACCCAACCATTCAAATTCGAGGCCGATGAGATTTACAATCTTGCGTGTCCTGCCGCGCCTGGTCACTATCAATACAACCCGATCAAGACGTTGAAAACAAGCGTGCTTGGAACGATGCACGCGCTTGGATTGGGACGGCGATTGAATGCGCGCGTGCTGCAAGCTTCGACAAGCGAGGTCTATGGCGATCCGGATGTGCACCCGCAACCTGAAAGTTATCGTGGCAATGTGAATCCGATCGGTCCTCGATCGTGTTATGACGAAGGGAAGCGCGCAGCTGAAACGCTGATGTTTGATTATCGCCGCGTGCACAAAATGCGCATCAAAGTGGTGCGAATTTTTAACACATACGGGCCAAGAATGCATCCATTCGATGGGCGCGTCGTCAGTAATTTTATTCGACAAGCAGTCGCAGGCGAGCCATTGACAATTTATGGTGATGGCAATCAGACTCGATCATTCTGTTATGTCGACGATCTGCTCGACGGACTGATGAGTGCGATGAATACTCCAGATGATTTCACAGGGCCAGTGAACATCGGCAATCCCGTCGAGTTTACAATTCGCGAATTGGCCGAGCATGTTGTGCGATTGGTCGGAGGTGCTGCGAAGATTGAAGTTGCGCGACCTTTTCCGCAGGATGATCCCAAGCAGCGTTGCCCAGATATTTCACTTGCACGGAGTGTGTTGAAGTGGGAGCCAAAGGTTCCGCTGGAAGTTGGGCTGAAGCGAACGATCGAGTGGTTTCGATCAGTCGATATGTCTCAGTTCAAAGCACCAACGCCAAATTATTGATTCAAAGTATTGATTCAAAGTTTTCGCCACTTGCTGCTTGTGGAAAGTTTCGCGCGATTTTCTGTTGGGGTGAACAATTGCGTCAGCCCACACTTTTCGCAAACGACCACATCGAATTTGGGTGTATCCCACCATTTTGTGCCGAGTTGTGGCAAGTAATTTGGTGCGTAGCCTCCGCCGCTACTGACTTGAGTCGTAAACATTTGTGACGATTTGCAACGATCGCATGTGCGCGGGAGTTCGTTTGAGTCGTTCATAGAGGTTTACTTTCGAATTCGCAAAGGCTGAGCAAGATGGGGGATATTCTTCCAAGTGTAAAATCTATATGGGGAATGGGTGGTGTAGATTGACGTATTATCGGACTTTTCTACCAAGAAAAAAGGGAGTGAATCAAATTGGACCCTTTGCGGGTGGTTATAGTGTTGGTTGAACGGTATCGCATAAATAGACCCTAAAAAAATCCGAACAAACCTTGACACCAACCGATACTATCTATACCGTACAAATACCAAACGAAGCAAGGATGCCTCAATCAGTGCTTATCCAGCGTTGGATAAGTGAAAGAGGCGGAAAGGAATCCAAATGATTTCAAACGGAAGCATCGCAACAAAGTCCCCCGTCAGCACCTCGAACCCAGCAACGATCGCCGCAACAACGACGACTCAAGCAAGGACAGTGTCTATCACGCCAGCTGTAGCCACGTCAAGGCTAGCAGATGGAAAATTAGACAAGTCAGAAGGGAGGAGCTCAGATACAAATACACCTATGAATACAAATGCTCAGAACGGATCTCAGGCCGCGGCGTCTGGTGGAGGCTCTGGTGGGAAGGCAAATACCAGCGAAGTGAAGCCACAAGCAGGTACGAAGCCTACTGCCGCAGCAGTTGCTGCAGCGAAAGCAACCGCAGCTGAATCAGCTGGTCGAACGCGCGCACTTGAGGCAGCAGTTGGACAGATTGAGAAGGCATTCGGCAAGGGATCGATCATGCGATTCGTCGGTGACAATATTCCAGACATTCAGGGAATCAGCACCGGGACATTGAGTCTCGATCTTGCTTTGGGCGGTCGTGGACTTCCAAAGGGACGCATCATCGAAATCTTTGGCCCAGAATCTTCGGGAAAGACCACCCTTGCGCTGACCGTGATTGCCAACGCTCAGAAGAATGGTGGCAACGCTGCATTCATCGATGCAGAACACGCCCTCGATCCATCGTGGGCAAAGCGTCTAGGAGTTAATTTGGAAGAGATGCTCATTTCGCAACCAGATACTGGGGAACAGGCTTTGGAAATCTGCGAACTTCTTGTTCGATCAAATGCAGTTGACGTGATCGTGATTGATTCGGTTGCTGCGCTGATTCCACGCGCGGAAATCGAAGGCGAAATGGGTGATAGTCACGTTGGATTGCAGGCTCGTTTGATGAGTCAGGCGATGCGAAAGTTGACGGGTGCTATTGCGAAGAGCGAAGTGATCGTGATCTTCATCAATCAGTTGCGTGAAAAGATTGGCGTCATGTTCGGCAGTCCAGAGACGACGACGGGTGGACGAGCGCTCAAGTTTTATTCGACGATTCGCATCGATATTCGTCGCATTGGTGCGATCAAAGATGGTGAGAACAATGTTGGAAATCGTGTGCGCGCAAAGGTGGTCAAGAATAAAATCGCGCCGCCATTCCGCGAAGCCGAATTTGACATTATGTTCAACGAAGGAATTAGCGTCTCAGGCGATCTCATCGATCTCGCTGTGAATCACGGAGTTGTTGAAAAGGCTGGATCTTGGTTCAGTTATGGCGATGTTCGCTTGGGACAAGGTCGCGAAGCATCGAAGCAGTTCATTCGAGAAAATCCAGATCTCGCTGCTGAGATTCGCAGTGGAATTATTGCCAAGCGCGCCTTGAATCCAGATGCGGCGATCACACCTCGGACGCCTCGCGCTGGCGGCGAGTGATTCGCTGAAGAGTGATTCGCTGAAAAGGGCTTTGCTTGGGAGGCCACGCGTTGTTCATCATGAACACGTGCGGCCTCCGAGGCAGGATCTCGCAATTTGAATGTGAAGTCGGTCGACGCAAGAAGAAAACGGGCCAGGGCGTCGGCCGACTTTTTTATTATTTGAACTCACTCTCAACTATTTTGCTTCATGAACGATCATTCCCAAAATTGAGAGAGTGCTACAATGCCCAACCGTCGCGGGCGTGGCGGAATTGGCAGACGCGCAAGATTCAGGTTCTTGTGGGGTAAAACCCGTGGAGGTTCGATTCCTCTCGCCCGCATTGCTTGCTTTCGCACGAGAAGATTTTGATGCAGAAATCAAACCGCTTTCAATATCGAGCCGGTCGAGATGGCGAAGACCAAGTGCAGGGTTTGCTTTGATCTATCTCGACAATAATGCCACCACTCAACCTGCTGAAGAGGTTGTCTCTGCAATAGATGAATCATTGCGTGAGAATTGGGGGAATCCGTCGAGCATCTCTGCGGGTGGATTGCGTGCACGGCAGGCAGTCGAACAAGCACGCGAACAAGTTGCGCAACTGATTGGCTGTTCACCTCGCGAGATCATTTTTACATCTGGTGGAACAGAATCATGCAATCTTGCGCTTTCTGGATCGCTTGGAGGATCGCTCGGTACAGAAGCCGCTGGGCGCAAGGTCATCGTGACAACTCGATTTGAACACAGTGCGGTTCGCGAATGCGCGCAAGAATTGGCAAATCGACTCGTCAATCAAGAAGCAGAAGTTCTATGGCTTGAAGGTGGCAGCGATGGGGTGATAGATCCGAAGAGACTCGAGGATTTACTCCAAAGACGCGCAAGCGAGATCGCAATTGTTTCTGTGATGTGGGCGAACAATGAGAGTGGCGTTTTGCAGCCGATTGCAGAATTAGGTTCGATTTGTCGACAGTACGGAGTGCGTTTTCACACAGATGCAACGCAGTGGGTTGGAAGAATGCCAACGGATGTGTCGTCGATGGAAGTTGATTTGCTCACAATGTCTGCGCATAAATTCCACGGACCAAAGGGAGTTGGCGCGTTGTACTGCCGTCGCGGAACTGTGCTTCGATCGGCAATCATCGGCGGGCCGCAAGAACGAAATCGCCGTGGTGGCACTGAAAATGTCACTGGAATTATCGGGATGGGAGTCGCAGCAGAATTATCGCAATCATGGCTGTCTTTGTCGCCGAATCCGTGGACGCATTTCGAGGCACTTCGAAACCAATTCGAAGAGTTGGTCTGCGCTGGAATTCCAAATGCGATTGTTCTTGCAAGTCAGAATCGTCGAGTTTGGAATACAAGCAACATTGCATTTACAAATCTTGAAGCCGAAGCAGTGCTGATCAATCTTGCAAAGCACGATGTCGCAGCGTCAGCTGGAGCGGCGTGTTCTTCTGGATCGCTCGATCCATCGCCAGTTCTGTTGGCGATGGGAATCGCGCCAGAAATCGCTCATGGAGCAGTGCGATTTTCGATTTCGCGTAACACAACCAAATCAGAAATCATCTCGGCGGCAAAAGCAGTCATCGAATCCGTTGAACTTCTTTTGCGCTCGATGCCTTCGGTGTGAATCCAAAGTGATCACGAACGGCTACGACTCGAGCGATATCGTCCAATCAACTGTTGAGTGCTCGAATCATGCGCAGGCTTTGGCGCAGCGCCAGAAAGTTCTGGGATTATTCGCTGTGCCAAGACTTTGCCCAGTTCGACTCCCCATTGATCAAATGAATTGATTCCCCAAATTGTTCCTTGCACGAAAACCTTGTGCTCGTACAGCGCAATGAGTCTTCCCAAAGTTGCTGGTGTCAACTTGGGGCACATGATTGTGGTCGATGGTCGGTTGCCATCAAATTCTCGGTGCAGAGCAAGCCACGGCGCGGAACCTTCGGCCTCGACTTCGCTCAATTTTTTTCCAAAAGCCAACGCTTCAGCCTGAGCAAGCACATTGGCGATCAGTAAATCTTGATGTATGCCGATGGGATTGAGCGATTCGCAGAAGGCGATAAAGTCGCATGGAACAAGTGGCGTCCCTTGATGAATCATTTGATAAAACGCATGCTGGCCATTTGTCCCTGGTTGACCCCAAACAGCAGGGCAGGTGGACCACTGCACGCGCGTCCCATCGAGAGTGACATGCTTTCCGTTTGATTCCATTTCAAGTTGTTGTAGATAGGAACTGAATCGATCGAGATATTGATCGTATGGAAGAACTGCAAGAGTCTGCGCCCCAAGAAAATTCGTGTTCCAAATTCCAACAAGCGCCATCAGAACTGGCAGATTCTTTGAAAACGGTGCGGTTCTGAAGTGTTCATCCATTTCGTGGAAACCTGCGAGCATTTCCTTAAAAGCTGCAGGTCCTACTGCAACCATTGTCGATAGTCCGATGGCAGAATCCATTGAATATCTCCCACCAACCCAGTCCCAGAAACCAAACATATTTGCAGTGTCGATTCCAAATGCTTTCACCTTTTCTGCATTGGTGGAAACCGCGACGAAATGCTTTGCGACAGCGGCAACATTGCCGCCGAGTGCCTTGAGCGCCCAATCGCGCGCAGTGTTTGCATTGGTCATTGTCTCGAGTGTGGTGAACGTTTTCGAGCAAACAATAAAGAGAGTCTCTGCAGGATCGCAGTCTCGTGTCTTCTCTGCGAAATCCGTTGCATCAACATTGGATACAAAGCGAAATGAAATATCACGTGCGGTGTAAGCGGACAGCGCGTCATACGCCATCGCGGGTCCGAGATCGCTGCCGCCGATGCCGATGTTGATGACATTTCGAATTCGCTTTCCAGTGTGACCCTTCCACGCGCCACTGCGGATGGAATCTGCGAATGCACTCATTCGATCGAGAACTTCGTGGACAGCTGGAACCACATCGACACCATCAACCAGAATGCGACTTGTCCGCGGAGCACGCAGCGCAACATGAAGCACCGCACGATCCTCAGTGACATTGATCTTGTCTCCACGAAACATCGCATCGATGTGTGCGCGCAGTCCACTTGCCTCTGCGAGACTGATCAGAAGTTCCATCGTCTGCGATGTGACACGCTGTTTGGAATAATCCATAAACATATTGCCAGGCCCTTCGATGCTGAGCGCTTGTGCGCGCGCGGTATCGGCTTTGAACATGTCACGCAAATGAGCATTCGACTGCTGCGAACAATGCGATTGCAACGCTTTCCATTGTGCAAGGCTGTTCAGTGGAGCGCGGACGGCGTGGGTATGGGCTGTTGGTGCAGTTGTCATAGCAGGAATGTAGCAGTGTCGGATTGTCACGATGCGCGCCATCGAGAAATTGACGAGTTCTTGATTTTTACAAAGAGACTTTTCGATATGCTTGTGCATTCGATCCGTTTACCAACTTAAGGAGATTCTTGATATGCGCTCAACTGCTTTACTCGCTATGACCGGCCAATCCATTTGGCTTGACAACATCACACGAAAATTGCTTGATTCAGGTCAGTTGGCTACTTGGATCAAAGATCTTTCAGTGGTTGGTCTGACATCCAATCCGTCGATCTTTGAGAAGGCGATTGTTGGCAGTAGCGATTATGACGCTCAGATTCGTCCATTGATGGCAAAGGGGATGAAGTCCGAACAGATTTTCTTCGAGTGTGCTCTTGCAGATTTGAGCCGAGCGTGCGACCTTTTCAAACCAATCTATGACCGCACTGGCGGAATCGATGGATGGGTCTCGCTTGAAGTTTCTCCACTCTTGGCAAACGATACGAAATCCACTGTCGCACAAGCGCGCGATCTTCACGCTCGAGCGAAGCGTCCAAACTTGTTCATCAAGGTTCCAGGAACTCCAGAAGGAATTCCTGCGATTGAAGATTTGATCGCGGGTGGAATCTCGGTCAATGTCACGCTGCTCTTTTCCAAGGCACACTTCGACGCTGCAGCAGACGCATATCTGCGCGGTCTTGAACGACGCGCTGCGGCGGGACTTCCCCTCGGTGTTGTTTCCAGTGTTGCAAGTCTTTTCGTTTCGCGATGGGATCGCAAGACTGCACCAAAGTTGCCAGCGGAATTGAAGAACACCGTTGGAATCGCTGTGAGTCGCCAGTGCTACAACGCATATTGTGCGCTCTATTCATCAGATCGATGGATTGCGCTTGAAGCGAAGGGCGCACGGCCTCAGCGCTTGCTCTATGCAAGTACGAGCACGAAAGATCCAGCACTTCCTCAGACTCTGTATGTCGAAGGTCTTGCTTCGCCCCGCACAGTCAACACGATGCCAGAAGAAACTCTTATTGCTTTAAGCAAGGGAGCAGCAATCAAGAATGTTCTTGCTCCAGGTGATACTTCTTGGCAGAACACGCTCGATGCAGTCAATAAAGCTGGCGTGGACTTAGATGTATGTGGCAAGGAACTTCAGATCGAAGGTCGAGATTCGTTCGATGCAAGTTGGAACGAACTCATTGCCAAGATCGAAGCGAAGGCAACTGTCTTGTCGAAGTGATCTTTAGAAAATCTTTCGCTTTTTTAAGCGCGGTTCAATTCGACCAAGCAGCGAGCAAGGCTGTCATATCGCCTCCATTGACGAATCCGTCCTGGTTGATATCTGCATTGGCATTGTTCGATTCCCATGCGGATAAGAGCATTGCCAGATCGAGACCATTGACACTTCCATCACGATTAATGTCAGCACGATTGACTGTGCCACCACTGCTCAGCGACGCTGCAGGGATGAGAGCCTTGGAAATATTTGGTCCAGACCAAGAGACGAGCAATCCTGCGCCGCCACCATTTTCGAAGAACTCGACACGCACAGCATGTTTTCCAGGTGCAAGATCGATTGTTCCGCTTTTTTCAACCATTCCATGCAGGCCATCGTTCGCTACAACTTGAGTTGTTCCGATGAGTAGGCGTGATCCATCATCCGAATTCGTATAGAGCGTCCAAGTTCCTGCGGTGGGAACATTCAACCACCCTGTAAAAACTGCTCCGACTTCATCCGCACGATTGCTCGTCGCAAAGTTTCCGCCCGTGCTATTAAAATTCATTTGCGGAACGGTTGTTGTGCTGTACGGAGTGAGCGCAGAAAAATTGGGCAGGACAGCGGGTGCGGTCAAGGCGTAGTACTGGGTAGTCATTCCAGGCGTATCGCCAGTTGGATTTTCCGGCAAGCGCATCGGTGTGAGATCGATGGTGACGGTTGCAGTTGCCTGCGATCCGCTCAATTCAGCAATTGTGTAGTTGAAAGAAACAGTCGTCGCTGAAAGAATTGGGGAAGTGAATCGAACGATGTTTCGTTCACTTGGACCTGCGCCCTCAACGATCACTGCGGAGCAGCCTTGAGTGGGCTGAGTGATTGACAACAATGAAAGAGTCTCGCAGTTGAATTTGACATCGTTTCCCATGACATCAATATCGATCGTCGTTCCAGGAATAGCGCTCATCCTTTCTGGCACAGCGACAGCGGGTTGCAGTGCAGCAGAGAAGGGGCACGCAGCGGATTGCAAATAAGCCTGAATCGATCCAACATTCAGGGAATGAAAATAGAGATTCACATTCGCCATTCCGCCAGGGCAGATATGGCAGTAACTCATAATTGTTCCTAAGTCATTTGTTGCCGCAGAACAATCTTGTGGGTTCGATCCGCAGCCATCAGCTGGTGGCGTGTAGTTGTGCGTATGTGGTGCCCCATAGTTGTGTCCGAGTTCGTGCGCGACCACCATGATGTCCCAATTCGAGTTGTTATTGTCGAGCAATGGATATGGAAAAGAACCTGCCAGATTTGCAGAGACCGAATATGCATACGACCCACATCCCGCGTTCAGCCAGGCGACACCTCCGCCAAGTCCACGGCCAGAAAGCATTGCCGCAGATTCTCGAGGGAAAGTTTTCGGCTGTGCTTCCCAAAAATCTCGAAATTCATAAAGTTGATTTGAAGTGCTTGTCGCAGTCCATGGGTCAGTTCCCTCCGTCCACAGTCGTAAGAATGCCAAGCCAGGCCGCAACTGTGTGTCGCGAGGATAAATATCTGAGAGCGCCGCAAAGAGTGTCCCGACATATCCAATTGCTGCTATCTGATTATTTCCAAAGAGTGCAAGAAACTCAACATCGGTATCGACTGCAATTCGCGATTGCCAGCATGGTTGCATCGATTCAGCGATTCCACCTTCGGATTCGCCTCCCGCACCTTGATCTGGTGGCAGAAGAGTTTCGCAACTCCAGTTTGGGATATTGAATGTTCCTGGTGGCACATCATCCATTGCATAGGAAACGATTGGACCGTCGCCACCCGCGCGCTCGTTAGAAACGATCCAGGTTTTTCCATTCGATTGCACATACCCAACAAGAAAACCATCGCCGCGCGAAAGCAACACGCGAGAGTTTGGGTCGTCGAGTATCGATCCGACATAGCAATCGATCGAAGGAATCGCGATTGGAGTTTCGATGACAGAGCCATCGGCTGCGATCGTTGCGCGAACGATTTGAGGTTGATTCTCGAATGGGTCTGCTTTGTGCACAACCAAAGAATGATTTTGAGAAGGTCCCAATGGGACAGCTTCGATCAGCACATCACGATGAGTGGTGAGTTTTTCCCAAAGTGTTTCGTCGATGGTGATCGCAATGACAGATTCACGAAGGTGTTTTGGAATGATCGATTGATCTTGACTGCGCACGATTGGCGAATCGACACGAACAACCGATCGGATTTCGGTTGGAACGGGAACCTCGGGCTGCGATTGATCGACTGCAGATGAAACTGAGACGACAAACAAAGAAGCGCAAGTCAATATAAGTATGTTCATATTGTTACGCAAAGGTTTGGGGTCTTGTTTGGGATTGAATCAGTTTTCTATGTTAAATTAGACCACGAAAAGTGAGAAATCCAAATAAAATCCTCAAGATTGCAAAAGTGCCACTCTGCAAAAGGCCTCAATACCTGTTGCAATGGCCTGATCGTTGAAATCAAATGATGGATGGTGGAGCGCTGGCATACTTGGGAGTGTTGGATCTTGAATACCAAGCAGAAAAAAGCTTGCTGGAATCTCTTTGCCATAAAAGGCGAAATCTTCGCCGCCCATGAATGGATTTTCCACTTCGACAAGTCGCACAGCCGAGATTTGCTGCGCAGCACGGCGAACGGTATCAGTTGCAGTTGGATGATTAATGGTTGGCGGGCATCCAGAGGAAATTTTTACATTCGCTGTGCACCCATGCATCTTTGCTGCATGATTCGCAATCTCTTCGATTCTCTTGATGGTGTTTGCTCGGACCTGCCCGTTGAGTGTTCGAATTGTTCCCTCGAGCGTGCCATCTTGCGGAATGACATTAAATGCATGTCCTGCTGTGGCGACGCAGACCGAGACCACGACTGCGTCACTGGGATCAGTATTGCGGCTGACGATTGTCTGCAACGCAGTGATGATTGCGGCCATGGCGATGATTGGATCGTGCGACAAATGCGGCCACGCTGCGTGAGAACCGCATCCATGCACAGTGATAGAAAAATAATCAGTGGATGCAAGAAGTGGTCCATTTCGAACTCCAATGGAATTCACGGGAAGCCAAGGCCAACAATGCAATCCGTAAATCTCACTGATCGAAGGTCCAAGCCTGCCTGTCAAGCAACCATCGTCAATCATGCGCGTCGCGCCGCCAAGATTTTCTTCTGCAGGTTGAAAGAGCAATGTCACAGGACGCGGGAGGGGAGAGATCGCTGTCAACTTTGCAAGCACACGAGCGACGCCTATGAGAATAGTTGTGTGCCCGTCGTGACCACACGCATGCATGAATCCAGGATTTTGCGATGCGTATGCGAGCCCCGTCTCTTCAATGATCGGCAGTGCATCAATATCCGCACGCAAACCAATTGATTTTTCGCCAACACCAGGCAGATGAGCAAGCACACCTGTTCCTCCACCGAGTCCGCTTTGGAAATCTATCCCTGCAGCAAGTAATTCTCGTTGAATCACTTGCGACGTTCTCTTTTCGCAGAGACCGATCTCAGGATGTGAGTGCAAGTCGTGCCGCAACGCAATCAAAGAGGGAAGCTCGTTCTGAATCAGTTGCGAAAGTTGTGCGCTGTGAGTCATGCAAAGGAAGGTTAGCGCATGATCAAATGTGCGATCTTCTTTCGCTTGCCGAAATTCAATCGCGAAGAGGTCGCAGTCCCACTGATTTTCTTCCGGCATTTAATTGCGCGGCCGCCAATTTGTCTTGTCGAATCAGTCGAGTCAATTGGCTCATCGAAACACCAAGTGCAGTCGCAGCTTCAGAGACATCGAAATGCAACACAGTGACAACATCGAGTGCTTCAGCAAGCAAAATTGCATAGTCCCAATGATCAATGCTGACTTGAATTTTTCGATCTCGTCGTCGACTTTGCCAAAGCGCACTTGGTTGATGTTCAGCGGCGACTTTGGTTGTCCGCACGCGAACTGCAAGTCGAATGCGCAGGCGCCGAATGGCAACGCGTCGATTTTCGATTTGACTTCGACGCTCGGTTCCTTGCGCTTCAACCTGTGTCGGGATGTGCGTGACGAAAACCGCTGTTTCAACTCGGTTGCGATGTTGTCCTCCTGGACCTGAGACGCGTCCACTCTTGAATTCGCACTCGCGAACAAGTTTTTCTTCTTCAAGAGAAACTGGATGGCGACCTGTAATAAAAATAAAATCCGAAGCAGGAGGGATTTCGCTCAACTGCTTCGTCTCCGTGCGCCACGATCTCCCCGTGCGACTTGCGAGAGTGGATGTGCAGCGAGATCCCATCCATCGCATTCACCGCGAGCAATTCTCAGTGCTCCGGCGCCAGCGATCATCGCCGCATTATCGGTGCACCATCGAAGTTCGGCGATTCGAAGTGCCACTCCACGCTCTGCGCAGACGCTCGCAACTTCGCGCCGCAAATGCGAATTCGCGGCAACGCCACCACCGATCAAACAAGAAGGTGCGGAATGTTCATCAAGAGCGAGCGTTAAATTGCGAATGATTTGTGCGACCACAACCTTGCGAAATGACGCAGCCAAATCTGCAAATCTTCCAGCATTCTTCGGATCTCTCGCAGCAAGTGCAAGCGCAGTCTTGATTCCGCTAAAAGAAAAATCGCCACCTTTCAGTCGTGTCATCGGCAGTGCAATCAAGTTCGCATCGCCAGTTTCCGCAAGCGCGTCGAGTTTTGCGCCGCCTGGATATCCAAGTTGCAAGATGGACGCAGCTTTGTCGAATGCTTCTCCAGCAGCATCATCGATTGTTGCGCCGATCAATTGCGCTTCCAAAGGAGACTGCATACGGAAAAGACTTGTATGACCACCTGATGCGACAAGTCCGATCGCCGGCCATTCAAGGGCAGTTTGATCGAGTAATCCTGCGATGAGATGCGCCATCACGTGATCGACTCCGACGAAAGGAATGTCGAGCGACCACGCCAATGCTTTTGCAGTACTCGTTCCAACGAGCAATGAACCGATCAGGCCCGGACGATGGCTCGCGGCGATTCCGTTGATTTCTTTTAGTGTGATGCCTGCATCTGCACACGCACCTCGAATAACGGGAATGATTCTGTCCAAGTGCGCACGACTTGCAATTTCGGGAACAACGCCGCGATATTCCGCGTGTAAATCATCTTGGCCGGCAGTACGACAAGAGAGAACGCGCAACTGATCACTATCGATGCTGACAATTGCTGCGGACGTTTCGTCGCAACTGCTTTCGATCCCAAGGATGATTCGAGCCGTCATGCGTGTCAGAGTATCGCCGTTCATGCGTAGACTTGTTGTTCTATGGAGACAGGTCTGCGAAGTGCGTCAATTCAGGCGGAGCGAGCCATTCTGGCTGCTGTGATCTTGAGTTCTGATGATGACGCGCTCAACAATCCAGATCCGCTGAGCGAACTTCGCGCACTCGCCGAAACCGCAGGGGTGCAGACGGTCGGGCAACTGATCCAAAATCGCCACGGGATGGATGGCCGAACTTGTTTGGGTAAAGGCAAGATTCAGGAGTTGAACGCCGCAGTGAAGGAGTTGCGTGCGGGAGTTGTTGTTTTTGATCACGATCTGAGTCCGAGCCAACTTCGAAATATTGAGAAGGAACTTTGCTGCAAGGTGATCGATCGAAGCGAATTGATCTTGGATATTTTTGCCAATCGAGCCACATCTCGCGCAGCGCAATTACAAGTCGAGATCGCGCAACTCGAATACACAGCGCCACGATTGCGTGCGATGTGGTCGCATTTAGGGCAAGTGACTGGCGGATCGCCCATGGGAGTTGGAACGCGCGGTCCAGGTGAGCAGCAATTGGAAATCGATCGTCGCCTGGTTTCGCGGCGCATTGTCGCTCTCAAGCGCGAACTCTCGGAAGTCCAAGCGCGCAAGACACGCGAAGTGCAGACTCGACGTGCAGAGCATTTCACGATTGGGATCGTTGGTTATACGAATGCTGGAAAGAGCACGCTCTTTAATGCGCTGACAAATGGTGGCGCATTTGCAAACGACCAACTTTTCGCAACTCTTCAGACTCGCACAGAATCTTGGAATCTTGGTGGTGGCAATGTTGTGATGCTCTCGGATACGGTTGGATTTATTCAGCGTCTTCCGCATCATCTTGTTGCAAGTTTTAGAGCAACGCTCGAAGAAACCGTCCATTCACATTTGCTATTGCTTGTCGTCGATGCTGCAGATCCAAATGCTCCTGCTCAACTCGCAACAGTTCGCGAAGTTCTCAACAACATTGGGGCAACGAATCAACCTCGATTGGTAGTTCTGAACAAGATTGACAAGATGGGCGCTGCAGTCGGTCCCGTTGGAGAGCGTCCGCGAACGGTTGAAGATTGGCGCAAGCAAGAGCCAACCGCCATTGCAGTCTCGGCGCTGACATTGATTGGGTTTGACGAACTTCGCGCAATGGTTCGAGGCAATGTGCTTGGGGAAATGCGCGAGGCTGTTCTGCGTATTCCGCTGCGTGATGGTCGCGCAGTCGATTTTTTGGAGTCACGAGCGACCGTCACCAACCGTGATTATGACGAAATGAACTGCATCATCACTGTTACTTTGGGGCGGAGGCATATTGAACAACTTATCGCGATGGGCTCTCGGTTCACGGTGAATGGTTTGCCAGTTCACGAAGGTCTTCTTGCACTTTGGCCACCACCGAAAGAAAGTTTTGTGGTGAGAATTCCGCCACATGAACGCCTCGTCGGCGACGGCGCATAGATTTGACTTATCGGTTTCTGGTCAGAACCTGCCGAAAAAGTTCGGTACATGCACTGCGAATGACTGGGCTGACTCCACATCGAATCCACGCAGAAGAATCATCGCGAACAGAGTCGAGTGATGCCCACACTGCGATTCGACTGAGGGTGCCGCTCGCGCATCCACCCTTTCCTTCGCCCGACCAGAATCCATCATCTGCATTGCCCAAAGCAACACGCTCTCCACGGCGTGGATATTCATCCCATCGTTCGACGGGTGTACCCAGAAGTGCTTGCGTAAAAATCCATTTCGCGCTCTTTGGACCAAAGAGAACAATTATATTTTCTCCGCCCGCTAGAAATTGATCTCGAGCTCTTCTCAATAGTCGACGTACGCGATCAACTGCAAGTCGATGATCGTCGGTGATGCCGCTGGTCAATGACACGCCGCCTGCTTCGCCAGGTGAACGCACTCGACATCGTCCGCGAATTTCTCCTTTGCGGCTTTGTACAACGCATTCATCTCCAACAGACGCTCGGCGAAGGAATGTTCGCATTTCATCAGCAGTTGTTCGTAGTGCGCTTGAACTGAGTCCGTTTTTCCACTCGACTTCTATCAAGAGTCGCCGATCGACATTCTCGAGTGTTCGAATTGCAGATGGAATGCGCGGCGATCGAGGTTGTAAGAGAGCATCATCCGCATCCATGCACTTCACATGCAAGTGCAGAATGAGCGACCCGCGAACTGCAACAAGATCGCAGGATCGACCAGCTTGCGTGGCAATTTCGCTGCGCACGGTGAATCCCGCTTTGCTGAGTCGCTTGGCAAGCAAGACTTCACGCAGAAGCGATGTGTGCAATCGCGAATTGGGTATCGAGCGAGTCAGTCGCTTGGACATTTGCCCCATTCCAGCAGCAGCGGGGGACTTGAGCCAACTTTGAGCGTGATTTGAAAGCGTGTTGATTCGCATGTTCATGGGTTTTTATGTCGGAATCGAGTGTATTCGCTCAAAAATATTCCAAAGGCAACAAATTTTAAAACTTGCAAAAGTCGCCCCTCAACTCATCCGATGAGCCTTACGACAAAGAAACCTGACCTATGACAAACATTCACATTCATCCGCGGATCCCACGACTTGGAGAACTTCTTGTTGCGCAGGGATTGTTGCGACAAAGCGAAGTTGATGCGGTCTTGGCTCGCCAAGCGCAAATCGGCAGACCATTTGGAGTTCTCTGCGAAGAAATGTTTGGTATCGATCCAGAATTTATCGAAGCAGCGTGGGTCGATCAATATCGAGCTCTTTCTGCATCATTTGATGGAGATTTTACACTTGTGAATCCGGCAGCGACCGCACTCGTCACTGCTCGACAGGCGTGGCAGTTTCGAATCTTTCCGCTTCGAATCGAAAATGCCACATTGATCGCAGCAACAACACCAGGGCACCTTGCACGGGCATCGAGATTTTGTAGCAGTGTCTTGGGTATGCCAGCACTGTTCGTGGTTGTTGACGCACACGAACTTTCCAACGCTTTGGAGTCACATTATCCCATCGACGGGATGGGGATCGAAACTGTCCGTTCCATTCACAAGCGTTACGCAAATCCTGCGTAAACATTTGCGCAAAATCGAACCCAAGGTCAATGGCAACACCCGGACTTGAACCGGGGACACCCGCATTTTCAATGCGGTGCTCTACCAACTGAGCTATGTTGCCTGCGGCACCCGTTCGGAAACGGAAGCTTCACAACCGAGAGTACGCAATTGGGGCATTGTGTCAAGAATGGCGTCAACGGTTGACCCAAGGACAGTTGAACCAAGCGGTAACGATTCGATCTGAGCCAGAATCTTCGAGAGCAGCCACCGAGTGAGCAATTGTCCGCCACGGTAATTCTGCATTCGCAGTTCGCTCAGCCCTTCGCTCTGATTTCCGTTCTTTGCAGCACAGGAATTGGAGCGCAATTGACGCCAGAAACGCTCGACCAAGATGCTCGCTTGCTCTGGGCTCAGCCGCAATTCTGCGGCTTCGCGCAGTCGCCATGTGTTGGCAAATTGCACGTAATGCCACGCTTGCTGTTCGCCACGAATGCATGCGCATGCAACCACGACATCTTCGATCCATTGTTCGGGTTGGGAATCACTCTTGCAATCATTCCAATTCACTTGGGATATTGCGCATTCCACACTGACATTCCAGCGTGAGTGTGAAATGGAACTTGCAAAGTATGCACGACGAAGAGAGTTGGTTCGATCAACGATAGTGATCATGTTGCGCTTCTTCAGTTTTGCGGATGGCAATAGGATTGTCTTCATTTCGTTGTTAAAAATTTGCGATACATCTTTCTCGACCGACCAAATACTTGTGGGGAGTTTACGAATTCCAATGCGCCCGTCAATGCGATAAGGCGAAATTTTATGATCCAAGAAATTTTCGTTGGATGTCCGATATCACTTTGAATTTTTCGCGGAATGCACGAAGTTCTTGGAAGTCGATCTCGTGACTGATAAAACTTGGATCGCTGCCACAAAAGGCCTTGGTTTCTCCGACAAAGTCAACAATTCTCGAGCCACCACTGTATTGCGTTGTGGGTTCGTTGCCTGTTCTATTCGTGGCGATAACCCATGCTTGATTTTCAATTGCACGCGATGCAACCATGGCGTGTTTTTGGTGCAATCGCAAGGCGGGCCAGCACGCACTCATCGTAAAAATTTCTGCGCCACCAAGCAGGGCGTGGCGCCATAACTCGGGGAACCGCAAGTCATAACAGATCATCGGCGCAACTCTTACACCGCCGCAATCAAAGACCTTTGGACCTGAACCAGCGACATAGGAACGATCTTCGCCTGCGGGAGTAAAAAGAAAAGTTTTGCAATAGTGCCCAACTTCTGAACCATTAGGCGAAAAAATTGTCGCAGTATTTGCGATTCCTCCGTTTGGTTGCCGTCTAGCAAGTCCACACTGCAGCCATATTTTGTGGAATTTTGCGACTTGAGATCCCCATTGGACTGAATCCGCAGTCGCAGCGATATCGCTGCGCATTGTGAATCCAGTTTCGCAGAGTTCTGGAAGAACAACAAAATCTCCCTCATGCGCAGAGCATTGCTGCAAAGCAAGCTCGATTTCCGCACGATTTGGGAGTGGTTGCTCCCAAATGGGGTTTGTTTGAATCGCATGAAAACGCATAGTGAAACTTGACAAGGGCGACCGACGGGACTTGAACCCGCGACATCCAGGATCACAACCCGGCGCTCTACCGACTGAGCTACGGCCGCCAACTGATGAAGGAAGATAGTAGAAAACTTATGCTGACTGCGCAAAGGAGCGAGTGGCGATCCTTTGCTAACCTATATGGCTCTACCCAGAAGGAGTCCAATATGAGCACTATGACAGCAGTTTCGTCATCTCAACGCCACACATTTGGCACTGCCAAGATTCTCAGCAATCTTTCCGCAGCAATTCTTGTCGAGCACGCTCTTGATCGAGGCGAAGGGACCCTCGCAGCCAACGGAGCGCTCGCTTGCGACACAGGAGATCGAACTGGCCGCAGCCCAAACGACAAATTCTTGGAAGATTCGGCAGGCATTCACGACAACATCGACTGGGGCAAAGTGAATCAGCCGATGACTCCAGCGAATTTCGACGCGCTTGAAAAATTAGTCTTGGCAACTCTCGGTCGTCGTGAACATCTCTATCGATTTGATGGATATGCCGGTGCGGATCCTGCGTTTCGTCTGAAAGTTTCTGTTTTCACTGAAGAAGCGTGGCACAGTCTCTTTGCGAAGACACTCTTCATCAATGCTTCTGCAACAGACTTGAATAATTGGAAGCAAGACTGGACGATCATCGATGCTGGAAGTTTGCGACTTGATGATCCTGCGAAGTATGGGGCGAAGGGTCCCGTCTGTATTGCGCAAAGTCTTGAGAAGCGAACTGTGTTGATCATCGGAACGCGATATGCAGGCGAAATCAAGAAGTCGATTTTCTATGCGATGAATTATGACTTGCCTGATATGAAGGTTTTTCCGATGCACTGTTCATGCAATGTTGATCGCAAAGATCCTTCAAATGTTGCGCTTTTCTTTGGACTTTCTGGAACGGGAAAGACCACGCTCTCCGCTGATCCAAATCGAGATCTTGTCGGAGACGACGAGCATGGCTGGAGCGAAAAAGGTGTCTTCAATATGGAAGGCGGTTGCTATGCCAAGTGCATCAAGTTATCGCGCGAAGGAGAGCCAGAGATTTGGGACGCAATTCGATTTGGAAGCGTGCTGGAAAATACGGTCATTGATCCCGCAACTCGAATTCCAGATTACGACAGTTCTGCAAAGACTGAAAATACTCGTGTCACGTATCCCGTTTCATACATCAAGAATGCTCGAATGCCTAGCGTCGCATCGCATCCACGCAATGTGATCTTCTTGACGGCCGATGCATTCGGTGTATTGCCGCCAGTTTCGCGGCTCACTCCCGAGCAGGCGATGTATTACTTCCTCAACGGATACACATCAAAGCTTGCAGGTACTGAAGCGGGAGTGACAGAGCCTCAGCCGAATTTCTCTGCATGCTTTGGTGGTCCATTTATGCCACGGCCTCCGATGCGATATGCGGAAATGCTTCGCGACCGAATCGCAACGCACAAATCAGATGTGTGGTTGTTAAATACAGGTTGGACCGGCGGCCCATACGGAACAGGATCGAGATTCAAATTGGCTTATACAAGAGCATTTGTCACGGCAATCTTGGATGGATCGCTTCGGAATGCGACATTTGTGAAGCATCCAATTTTCGCATTGCAGATGCCGACGGCTGTTGCAGGTGTTCCAAAGGAAGTTCTTGATCCTCGAAATACATGGGCAGATAAAGCTGCGTATGACGTGAAGGCAAATGACTTGGCAGCTCGATTCCGAGCAAATGATGCAAAGTTCGCAATCACGAACGAGGTTCGTGCTGCAGGACCGATCATCGCATAGGAGATCGAATGTCCGTCATCATGACTGCGACCCCAACATTTGATCAAATCGTCGAAGCTGCGAGGCGGATTGAAGGTGGAATCATTCGCACACCCTGTGTACGAAGTGCCGCGCTTTCAGAGTTATGCCATGCGGATATTTGGTGCAAGTTGGATTATCAACAGTCAACGGGTTCCTTCAAAGAACGCGGCGGACGAAATGCGTTGATGCAGTTGGATGCAGCGACTCGCGCAAAGGGAGTCATCGCAGCAAGCGCTGGCAATCACGCACTTGCGCTTGCATATCACGGTCGCGCACTTGGAATTCCAGTCACAGTTGTGATGCCGCGATTCGCGCCACTTGTGAAGCAAGTCCGCTGCCGCCAATTTGGTGCGCATGTCTTGGTGCATGGCGAAAACATCGCCGATGCGCGCCAACGAGCGGATGAACTTGTTGCGACCGAAGCCCTGACATACATCAACGGGTTCAATGATTCGCCAATTATCGCAGGCGCAGGAACATGCGGTCTAGAAATCTTTGAACAGTGCCCAGAGCCTGATGCGATTGTCGTTCCTGTAGGTGGCGGTGGATTGATTGCCGGCATCAGTCTTGTTGCGAAAACTTTGCGTCCTTCGACCAAGGTGATCGGCGTGGAATCCGCGCGCTGTCCAAGCATGTCTGCTGCGTTGGCCGCTGGCCATCCTGTGCGCGTGACATCCGAATCTTCTCTCGCCGATGGTTTGGCTGTTCCAGAAGTTGGCTCGCTGGCGTTTGAAGTTGCTCGCAGCAGAATTGAGCAAGTTGTGACTGTTTCTGAGGAAGCAATCACCCGCGCTATTTTGCGCCTCGCTGAATTGGAAAAAGGAGTTGTTGAAGGCGCAGGTGCGACTCCGCTTGCAGCACTTCTTGAAGGGAAATTGCAGCAACTCGCCGGACGCAAGGTTGTGCTTGTTCTGTGCGGCGGGAATATCGATCCCACAACATTGTCTCGAGTCATCGAGCACGGTTTGATGCTTGATGGACGCCTGGTGCAATTCCTCGCAGTCATTCGTGATCGTCCAGGAGGATTGGCAGATTTGGCGACTGGAATTGCTTCAACTGGAGCAAGCATCAAGCAGGTTTCGCACGAACGTGCGTTTGGAGAGGCAGATGTTTCGAAAGTTCAAGTGCTTTGCCAGATTGAAGTGCGAGGTCCGGAACACTGTGAAGAAGTCTTTCACGCGCTCCGCGCCCGCGACATAGAAGTTGTCGCACATGGTGGCTTGCGCAATATCGCAACGGTCTAAATGCTTATGCGCATCGCGCTCATTCAAATGGATTCGGTCGTCGGAGATCTTGCGCAGAATGCCAAGACGATCTTTACTCATGCGATCGAAGCTGCAAAGCGTGGCGCTCAAATCGCTGTGACTCCTGAACTGTCGCTTGTTGGATATCCGCCACGTGATCTCCTGCTTCGAAATGGATTCACGAATGCGTGTTCGACTGTCGCAAATCAATTGGCTAAGAAACTTGCGCGAGATGGAGCTGGCGATCTCGCTGTTGTGGTGGGCTTGCCTTGGCATGTCGATAATCAATCGTTGCCGATAGCCAATGCTTGCGCTGTGCTACGAGGGGGAAAGATCGAGCGCGTCTACACGAAGCGGCTTCTCCCACATTATGACGTGTTTGATGAAGGAAGATATTTCGCGCACGGATCCGAATCCGCAATCATCGATGTTGCTGGGGTAAAAGTGGGAATTCTTGTTTGCGAGGACTTTTGGCAGGGGGCTGATGTCGGCGAAAGTTGCGGCTATCAAACAGATCCGCTGACTCAGACTGTTCAAGCCGGTGCGAAGGTGATTATCGTTCCAAGCGCATCTCCTTTTTTTCTTGGAAAACAAAGTCGGCGAATCGATTTGATCGCACGCGCTGCGGCAAGACATTCAGTTTCGATTGCAAGCATCAATGCAGTTGGTGCGAACGATGATTTCGTCTTTGATGGTGGCTCGTGCATCATTCATCCAGATGGAACTGGAGCATTCTCGAAGCGATTTGTCGAAGATGTGCTTCTTGTCGACAGCGCTGCAACATCTGTGCGTCCTGCAGATATGCACAGCGATGAAGAACTTGCGCATGCAATGACCAGTGCAATTCGTGGATATGTACGCAAGACTGGTCATCACGGTGTGCTCCTTGGACTTTCTGGCGGAATCGACAGCGCACTCGTCGCAGCACTTGCTGTTGCTGCGCTTGGACCCAAGAATGTGCGCGGTGTTTCGATGCCTGGCCCATTTTCTTCGGATGAATCGCGAACTGATGCGATGGATACTGCGAAACGACTTGGAATGAATCCTCCGGATGTCTTGTCAATCAATGATGCGTACAAGTTGATTGGGTCAAACATCTCTCCAGTTGCCAAGATCGTTGGTGTGACCGACGAAAATCTACAAAGTCGCTTGCGAGGTTTGACTTTGATGACACTCTCCAACGCAACAGGTGCGTTGGTTCTCTCGACGGGAAATAAAAGCGAATTTGCTGTTGGATATGCGACTCTCTATGGAGATATGTGTGGTGGGATGGCTCCGCTTGGCGATCTCTTAAAGTCGCAGGTTTTTTCTGTTGCGCGATGGCTGAATGCAAATCCGAGTGCGCTTGGTTTTTCTTCGCCACCGATTCCGCCGTCAAGTTTGACAAAACCGCCATCAGCGGAACTTCGCCCGAATCAGACTGATCAAGATTCGTTACCTGAATATTCCGTACTCGACCAAATTATTTCGGGATGGGTCGATGACGAAAAGTCCGTCGAAGAGATTGTGCGAACGACAGGTTTGGATCAAGCCTTGGTTGCTCGTTGGACAACTTCAATTGACCGTGCTCAATTCAAACGAAATCAAGCTCCGATGATTCCCAAACTCAGCGCAAGAGCTTTCGGGCCGGGACGAAGGATGCCGCTTGCCATGCGCTTTCGGCTGGTCGACGACTCGTCCGCCGTTTGAAATTGAATTGACGCCGCTGCTTACTTGGAATCATCAGTAGCCGATCCGCACCGATGCGATATGCGGTCAAAAATCCTCCGTACACACATCCCGTATCGATTACTGCAACTACAGCGCGCCCATCAGGTCTGCGAAGAATCAGCGGACGAGAAAGCGGCTTGTGTCCAACAATCAGAAGCCCATCTTTGCCGTCATACTTCCACCACCAATCATCCTCTCCCTGTGCGGACTTGATCGTCATGCGCACGCGCTGTGATGTGCGTTTCAATCCAAGCGCAGGATCAACACCTGCATGCACCGCAGTCCAAAATGGATTGCGCCCTCGCAGAAATGGCGTGCGCATTGCACGCCGCAGAAGTTCCTGTGCATCTTCCAGCAAGTCTGCATCGGCAAGAATGTCAACCATTTCCGCAAGCCTTGGCGGGAGTTCGCTCGTTCGTCCATCTGGACCAGCGCGTCGTAATGCGGCAAGCGCACGAGGTTCATGATTGCCGCAGACAAGATCGATCTGCCAACCACTTCTTTGCCGCGCAAGTATTTCTTCAACTACAAGGTCGGGACGCGGTCCTTTGGTCAGTAAATCTCCAATGAGAATGATGCGCGATTGTCTCGCCCATGTTCGAAGCCGATCAAACATTGCGCGAAGTTCTTCGCCACAGCCGTGGATATCTCCGATCACGACCGTGTCACGCATCGCCGTACAATACTTTGACAATGACGATTCGGATTCTCCCAACCGCGCTTGTCAATCAAATTGCCGCCGGCGAAGTTGTCGAGCGTCCAGCGAGCGTGGCGAAGGAACTGATCGAAAACTCCCTTGATGCTGGGGCGACCAAGGTGATCGTGCGAATTGAAGGCGGTGGGCGGGAGAGGTTGGAAATTATTGACGATGGCGGGGGGATTCCTCGGGAAGAGCTTGCGCTCGCACTCGCCCCGCACGCAACAAGCAAGATCAGCACAAGCGAAGATCTGAACCGAATCAACACATTTGGATTTCGTGGCGAAGCACTCTGCGCAATTTCGTCCGTTGCTCATGTGCGGATCACCTCTGCTGTCAAGAATGCACCGCAAGCTTGGATGATTGAATCTCGATTCGCTCAGTTGAGCGAACCCAAACCTGCCGCAGGCACAGTTGGAACGACTATCGAAGTCTTAGGGCTTTTCAATAATGTTCCTGCGCGGCGAAAGTTTTTGCGTGGCGATCCTGCCGAAGCGGCGCGTGTCACGGAAGTTGTTTGCAATGCCGCACTCGCGCATCCATCAGTTTCATTTCGTTTGGAAAGCGGTGGGAGAAAAGTCTTGGACTTTGCCGCTGCGAAAGATGTCTTTGGTCGAGTCGCCGATGTCTTCGGCGATGCGCTTGGCGAAAGTCCTTTGACAATTGCAGGTGAAGCAGATGGTGACGGCATGAAGAGTCGAATCATCGGCGTGACATGTCGTCCCGAAAATATGCGGTCGGTCAGTCGAACCCAGCGCATCATGGTGAACGGCCGCCCCATCGTTGATCGATCGCTTATTCACGCTGTACGCGAGGCATATCGCGGGCTTGCTGAACCTTCATTGCAGCCAGTATTCGCTATTTTTCTGCATGTTGATCCAGAGATGGTCGATGTCAATGTTCATCCTCAAAAGAGCGAAGTTCGGTGGCGCAATCCTGCGTGGATGCACAGGTTGGTCTATCGATCAGTTCAAGATGCGTTGCGAGGTGCAGATCTGGTTGCGGGTGGTTCGAGTTTGCTATCAAACATTGAGAGCGACCCAGCGAAGACGATCGACATGGCTTCGACGCAGCATGTGCGCCAAAGCAACTGGTCGGCTCGTGCGACGCGGTCCATGCCAAGCATCTCAAGAGATTCCAGCGCGCCGAGCACAGTGCGAACTCAATCGATTCCTTCATTTGTTCGAGAGCCAAGCGCATTCGAAAATTCACCGCACGAGAGACTTCTTCCAACTCCCGCAGTCGCTGTTCGTGAAGTGCTCCAAGTAGACAACACTTGGTTGATTCTTGCTGAAGATGATGCACTCGTCATTGTTGATCAGCATGCGCTTCATGAACGCATCATGTTTGAAGAAATTCGCACGCGCATTGGCAGTGGGGATCTGATGTCTCAGCGACTTTTGGTTCCTGCAATGGCTGATGTTCCTCCAGAAGCGCTTGCGAATCTTGAAGTATTCGCTCCACTTTTTGCTCGCTTGGGAATCGAAGCAACAGCTGCCGGTCCACGAACTGTTGCAGTGCACGCATTTCCAGGTTTTCTGACAGGTCGCAAAGTTGATGCAGCAACATTTGTAGCCCGTGTTCTGACAAGCGACGCACTTGCAAGCGCCAGCGAATCCACGGAGGATTCTGCGTTACGCGAAGGCGCACTCGCCGATGTTCTTGACATGATGGCATGTAAAGCTGCTGTGAAGGGGGGCGATCGACTCTCTGTTGCAGAGATCACGCGATTACTCGACGATCGCGCTACGACTGATCGTTCGACCAATTGTCCTCACGGGAGACCAACATCCATACGAATTCCAATGAGTGATATCGAACGCAGATTCGGTCGACGCTGAGGCTGCCCCACTCGGATTTCAGCCACTCTCCTCTTCGAATCGAATTTCCTCAAAGACAACTTGCCCTGTTCGCAGTGTGCATGCGATATACGGCTGACAAAGTTTGCAACCTCCGCCACATCCGAATTCTCTATGTACATCTTCTTTGGTGACGACTCCTGACTGCACACGCGCCCAAGCTTCGATTGCAGCGAAGGTCGTGTCGTAGCAGACGCATCGATCAATGTGTATGGGTGGCATAAATGATTCGCTTTCGCGTGAAAGAACGTCTATCTCGGGTCATATGCAGAATCGTCATTGCTGAGAAAGCCGTTCGACGGCCATGCAAGTGGCGTCTGCAAGTATGCGAATGGTTCGTTGATACTTGTCGATGCATGCATTCCTTTGCATTGTTGGCAAACGCCTCGAACATGTCCATCAAGCCATGCAACATTCGTACAACCTTGATGGCGGAACGCTTGTGCACCCGAATACACAATGCCCAAGTCCATCTCGATCGACGCACTTGGTGCGCGCATAAATTTATTCGCACCACCTTGCCAACCGCCGTCGCCAAAGAGCGCGGTTTCCGCAGGTCGATTGTGCTGACTGACAGTCAAGCCGTGCCGAGCATTTTTCCAACCGCTCAACACTTGACCGTTTTCTCCCATCGATGGCCATGAACCTTCTGCGCCGATGAATGTGGTGTTGTAATTGAACCCTGTGTATGGATCCGCACCGAACGTGCTTGATCCAATAAATGAGGGACATTGCTGAACTTGAAACGGATGATCGGTGAAAGACCATAATGGTCCTGGACGCACTTCGCCATTTGGTTCTTGCACGAAGTCCCACGCAACAGTGCGAACACCTGATGGTGTCATTTCAAAAAGTATCGCTGGCGGAAAGACTCCTCGAAAAACATTTGAGTATGACTGCGCTGCAATTGAAAGTTGTCGAAGCCTTGTCGCACATTCGATACTTCGACTGCTCTCGCGCACACTCTTCAATCCAGGCATAGCAAGCGAAATGAGAAGTGTCAGTACGCCCATCGTGACCAACACTTCAACAAGTGTGAATGCTCGCCGCAACATTCAGCCGTTCCATCCAGCCAAGACGGCGGCAAGATCCGAACCATTGACGATCCCATTCCCATCGATATCAGCCCCAGAAGATGCCGTGCCAAATGCGGAAAGAACAATCGCAAGATCCGCGCCATTGATAAGACCATTTCCATCGATATCTGCTGGATTTCCAGTGGTGTGAACGCGTGCGACAGCATCGATTTCCACATTCGGATGAAAACCCGTAGGCACCAGAATCCGAACCGCAATTGCTTGCGTCAATCCGACACTTGCAAGATCAACACCTGCGCCTCCAGCTGAGCCGTCATAGATATCCACAAGTTCGTCGTAAGTTTTTCCTGAGAGGGACGCTGCGGTCCAAGCGGGATCTACGGGAGTATTGGGATCAGTCGCAATCACGCCGTTTGTTTGAGAATATGGGGGCGCATCGACCCAACCCATCGTGGGGCAGAGTCCATCGGCCAATACATTTTCAATCGTGATCCACGTCACTCCATCTGCAGTGACTTGAATCCTTCCACCATCAGCAGCGAGCGCACCAACAACTCCGCTTGGAAATGCGGCATCAGTAAAAAACGAATTCCCAAACACGATGAAGTCAATTCCAAATGGGTTCATCGCGTCATCGCGCAGCGGTGGATCGAAACCGAGAGTGAGTTGCCCACCAGCTCCAATCGAAACGATTTCATTTGTGCCGAAACACGGATGAAATGGAGTGACGACTCCTGGAGCAATTCCCTCTCCCGTAAATCTTTCAGGAGGTCCAAGAGCGACAAGCGGATTTGTAAAACCATTCGCAGGATTCGAACCTGCGACATACGAAAGAACGGTCGTTGCAAAGTCGTTCGCGAGTGCGGGCAAAGTGAAGAATACGATTATGACAGCCATCGCAATTGCGATACGAGAGAAGGCACGATGCATGGTTGACATGTTGAATTGTTTGGATCAGGCGTGACGCACTGTGATCCCTAATCGCGAGGGGACAGCGCAAAGTGAATGCAGGTCTTCCGGCTTCGGGCACTCGAACCAGCCTTCCCAGATAATTGCAAGTGCAATATCCAGTGGCGTCTCTGGTTCGGGCTGGGGAGGAAGATCCTCCACCCGTTACGGCGGCGCGTCCGTGGCGGATTTTCACCGCCTTCCCTCGCAGAATGGGTGGCGCCAGCCATCCACTTTGCGCCTCGGCTCACGAGTGCCGAGAATCATTCACAGTTACAAGATACCAAATTTAGAGTCTGTGATCATTGCACGGAGTGGGCGAATGCGCTACTTTTACCCATTCCCATGTTTCGATCGAGCCGTAGGCTCGTTTCATCAAGAATGTCAGGAGCAGAATTCAATTGTTTGACTACTTACTTCGTTCCTTCTCGATCTTTTCAGTTCTTCTCGCCGTCACTTTGACGGCGACGTCAGCGCTGGCAAGCTACACAATTGGTGCCGATGATCCGACGGACCCTCCAGCAGAGGAACCAACAGATCCTCCAGCAGAGGAACCAACAGATCCATCAGCAGAGGAACCAACAGATCCATCAGCAGAGCCAATGCCAGAAGCTGCGAGTGGTGCATCGGCCGAAACCGACCCCTTGGCTCCATTTGTAGCAACCGCTGCCCAGGCACGCGATCTTGATCTGGCATTGCATTACGTCTTGATTGGAAATGCGGATATGGCGAAGGCTTCAATTCAAGCACTCTTTAATTCTGGAATCACCGATGAACAGATCGCTCAATTGGTCGATGAGAAGGGGATTCGCGAGAAGTTAGAACGATCATTAACCCGTGGTCGAGGAATGGATGGCGCCGCCGAATTGATCGCTGAACTCGAATCTCGATTTCTTGCGGGAACTCGTTTAACAAGTCGCAATGCACTGCGCATTGAGGAAGCAGTTCAAGGTCTTGGTGGGTCTATGCGACAAGAGATGGTTTCGCGACAGCGTCTCTTGGCAGCTGGAGCGTTTGCAGTTCCCGCTTTGCTCAAGGCGCTCGAAGATGCAAAGAATCTCAAGCTCGCAAATGCAGCGCGCTCTATGCTGATTGAAATCAAACGGCTTGCTGTTGATCCTCTTTGTGCTGCGTTGCCAGAACTCGATCCAAGCAACCAACGAAAAGTATGTGATGTTTTAGCCGAGATTGGCTACCCAAGCAGTCAGGCGTGCATCTTTGGGCTTGCAACCGATCCTAAAACTACTCCAGATGTTCGAGCGGCTGCTCTGCGTGCATATGCTCGACTTGGTGGAACTTCTCAAGATGCAGCGAGTCAATACACAGCCTTGGCAAGGCGTTACTTTGACCAATCTCCATCGCTCATTCCATATCCAAGTGATCCTGAAAATGTGGTGTGGAGTTACGACAATCGAAATGGACTGGCAGGAGTTGGGATTCCCACAGCCGTCTACTGCGAGACAATGGCGATTCACTCTGCGACGGAAGCTCTTCGCCGCGACGCTACTTCTGAATTAGCGCTTGCGATTTATGTCGCAGCAGATCTTCGTCGGTCGGTGTTTATGCGTTTGTTGAACATCGGTGATTCATCAGAATCAAACGAAGGTTCTCTTCTATCAAGTCGATACAGCGCTGAATTCTTTGCAACAGCCAGTGGAGCACGCATCGCACAAATGGCTTTAGGATTTGCGATTGACGCAAATGATGTCTTGCTTGCTCGCGAATGCATTCGCGTTCTCGCGGCGAATGGAAATGCGTCAGCATTGGTCTCACCGATGAGTGGTCGTTCGCCACTTGTTGAATGTCTCCTCTTTGCCGATCGTCGAGTTCGCTTTGAGGCGGCAGTTGTCTTGGCGAAATCCCTTCCAAATACTACGTTTCAACAAGACATCCTTGTCGTTCCTGTACTCGCTTCCATGCTTCAATCGGTGGGAATGACTGGCGCGGTCATCGCTACAACAGAGGAAGACCGCCAATCACTCGCAATGCGAATGAATAGCGCGGGAGTGGGCAAGGTAGTGACTGGATCATCTCTCAGCGAGATCGACGGAAAGTTGCCGCCGGGCCAAATACTCGACCTCGTCGTTGTTCAAGGGGCGCGTTCTTCTGTAGGTGATGCAATTCAAGCAATTCGCCTTTCACGATCATCAGCAACATCACCGATTGTGGTGATGACCAACGGAACCGACGCGGCGACATTCTCTCTTGAATATGAAAATGATTCCCGCATTTCTGTCTTCTTGTCAAGCGCAACTGACGAGCAATTCCTCGCAGCGCTCGAATCCGCCAGTGGCGCAGCAGGAGGCATCGCAATTTCCACAGATGAATCAGCACAATACATTGATGAATCACTCGCAGTGCTTCGAATGATCGCAGAGTCATCAAGCCCAATCTTTGATATTCGGGATGCAGAAGCAAGTTTGGTTGCTGCGCTCTCAACTTCAAGCGGATCGGTCAAGGCATCGGTTGCAGGTGTTCTGGCTCTTTTGCTGAGTGAAACTGCGCAACGCGTTCTGATGGATTCCGCTTTGTCAGCAACAAGCGAAGATCAGGCGATGCTCTTCATGAGTGTCGCAACAAGTGCACGAAAGTTTGGCAATTTGTTGCAGCCACACCAGATCGAATCACTTCGATCTCTGATTCAGACTACTTCTGGTTCAACGGCAAATGCAGCGGGACAAGCCTTTGGTGCGCTTGGCCTTCCAACATCCGAGGTTATAAAGTTGATTCTTGCTCCGAAGGAGTAATAAGTCTTGCGCATGCAAGCAGTGAAAACTTCTCAGGTATAGCAATCTGTGTAACGCAATCGACTTCGTTACACTTCGTTTTGGTTTGCATCGCAGTTACGCCACCCTAGCTCAGTGGTAGAGCAATGCTTTCGTAAAGCATAGGTCGTGGGTTCGAGTCCCATGGGTGGCTTTTCCATTTGTCCCTGCGCTTTGAACGCAACCAGCTCGCTCTGCAAGCTTATGAAGAGGATCGTTCGATACCAGCGCGCGCGAGAACGATTTCAAGTGCTTGACAGACTTGCCCGACTTCGCGTGCGCGCATGGATGTATACATCGGCAGAGTCAGCATGCGATCACCGATTGATTCTGCAGTTGGGCAATCTCCAATCTTGGTACCGAACATTTTCTGTACATGTGGCAGCAAATGTGATGGGGGATAGTGATTCGCAGCGCCGATGTCGTGTCGATGCAATCCGTCAATAAGCGCATCGCGGTCGTGAGCACCAAATCGATCAGAAAGTCGAACCCAAAAAAGTGGCCAGCATATTTGCGAATTTTCCAGCACATTTGGCAGGATTAAATCTGGATGTCCGCCCAGGGCACGCGTGTATGCCGCTGCAATTTCCAGTCGCTGCGAACGAATTTCGTCCAAGCGTCGCAACTGGCTCGAAGCGAGTGCGGCCAATGGTTCGGCGAGCCGAGCGTCATATCCCATACCCGAAAATGCCATAAGCATTCCAAGATCCTGCGACTGATTCGGAAAACTCTGACGATCCACACGCCCTTGATTCCGAAGTGCGCGACACGCTGCAGCAAGCCGATCGTCATGAGTCACAATCGCTCCACCTTCGCCGGAGGCGATCGGTCGATTGGGTCCAAATCCAAAGACACTCAGTCTGCCAAATTTTCCAACATTATCACTGCCAATTGTTGATCCAAGCCCTTCAGCTGCATGTTCGACCATTGGAATTTCAAAGCGTGAGCAAAATGCGATGAGTTCTGGCAATCCAGCTGGATTGCCCAAAACTGGAACGCCGATGACAGCGCGTGTCTTGGCCGAAACTTTCGATTCAGCATGCACAACATTCATATTCAATGTTCGAGCATCGCAGTCGACGAAGATTGGAGTTGCTCCCACCGAGATAACAGAATTCACATTCGAAGAAAATGAAAGTGATGGCACGAGCACTTCATCGCCAATGCCAATTCCAAGCGCACGAAGGCAGATTTCCATTCCAGCTCCTGCACTCGATACACCGATGGCGAATGGCCGTCGAACAACAGATGCCAAATGAGCTTCGAATTCCAAAAGTGCGCTGCCCATAGTCAGGCGTGCTCCTTGGAGCGTCGCAAGTACGGCTTCACGGTCTGCGTCAGTCAGGTCTGGTTTTCCAAGTGGGATGTCGTATTTCATTTGCCTTCAATTTGTGTAAGTGCTTGGTCTGCTTTGCCGCTGTGTCGAGCAAAGAGCCAAGCCGCTTGCACAAGGAGTGTTGGGTCCAGATCACCGCCGCCCGCAGCAACAATCCCGAGTTCTCGCAAAAGGTTTGGATCCAAAGTTGGTTTTCCGCGAGCGATTGCGAGGATCGCCAATGCATCACCTCGGCGAGAGAGCGATCCGCGAACGCGTTCGGCGACAGCTGCTGCTTCGGGTGTCGCAGCATTGCAAAGAGCAAGAATCAAAATTTCCTGAAGTTGTCGCTCACTCTCGGACAACTGGATGAGATTTTCAATCGCTCCAGTATCGGACAATGCCAGTCGACTTGCGCAGTCGAGTATGACGCCTGAAAGTGCATTTGTGTTTGGTGGAGCAGTCAGAAACCAGACGATCAAGTGTTTCCAAACTTGTGACGCAAGCGCAGGGGGGAGAAATGCTGCGCGCTTGATGGCCCATTCGGCACTTGATCGATTTGCTCGATCGATCACAACCTCTAATGCAGAGGCAAGTGCGTTTGGATCTCCAGAAGCATTCGCCTCGATCGCGTCGGCGATCGCTTCAACGAGTGGTTCGCCGTTTCTCAGCGAAGAACCCATGCCGGCCTCAACACCCTTTTCTTGAGACATCAATTGCAGTCCAGCACGAACGAGAGCTGACTGGCTTCGCTCTTGCGAAGTGTATTTACGCCACTCGACCTGCCCAATTGCTGGGTTTAATGCCAAGGCAGTTCCATTGGCGATCATCTTGGTTGGGGGTGTGTATGAAGGATCCTGCACAATCTTGACGACAGGAGCAACCGCCGCTCGAATGCAATACAACTGAATAGCTTTGGACAATTCCTGAATAGCCACGTTGCGTATCTCTGGAGATCGGGTCGCAAGTTGTGCTGCAAAAGTTTTCCAAGCCTCATCGTTGCCAGTTTCAAGCATCAATGCTGCAGCAAGTCCTGCGATCTCATCTGAGGGATCTTTGACTGCGTCATCCAGTCTTTTTTTCGAAAACTTTTCTCCTTGGCGGTGCAATTCTGCGTTGAGAACGACCAAATCCAGAATTGGCAATTCTTGTATTTCCAAAATTTCTCGAATGGTCTCAGGTCGAATGAGTCGAAAGCCAACAGCGTTGCGAATCACAGTTGACTGATCTTCAGCAGAAAGTTGTTTGAGAAGCGCAAGATCAATATCGCGTTGTGTGGAGAGTTCTGCCAGCCCAAGAATTCCATCCACTCTCGAACTCCAATTCGAAGAGTTGGTGAGCGACTGAAAGAATGGCCGTAATGATTGGTCGTTGAGAGTTCGAAGGGAGACAATCAGTGCGTGTTGTTCGCCAGTTTGTGAAGGGGTTATGCAACGCCGCAGCGTCAATACTGCTCCGTCAAAGTGATCGGTTCGGGTGTACTGTGCAAATGCCGTCGAGCCGCTCAAGCACATTCCAAGCAATATCGGCACGATAAAGAACGGCCGAAAAATTCTGCGGGATGTTGAACAATCAAATGGCACAACACGAAGTGTAACGAATGAATGCAATAACCTGATCAGGCTCGGCCGCGCAGTACTTCGCGCCGAGTTCGTTCACTCAGGTCTGCAGCGGTCAGTTGGTCGTTTCGTGTCGAGAGCAACTCTGATCGTTCGATCATGTTTCGAAAGCGAGCGGCAGCGGCGTGAATTGTGGAGTGACTCGATCGACCGAGAGCCGTCGCAATTTCTGGGAATGACAATGTGGTCATTTCCCGTGCGAGATGGGCTGCAAGACCGCGAGCGGTCACAACTTTGCGGTGCCGCCCTATTCCGACGAGGTCCTCGCGTTCAATCCCAGTTGTCGTGCAAACCGCTTGCAAAATCTCAGCGACTCGCACTGGTCGTCCAACGTGGGAAGTCGTCACTCGTCCCAGTGCGCGTTCGACCAAAATTTGTCCATTTCCCATTTCGATTCCGCCTAAAGAATGCACTGCTGCAATAGTCATCACAGCACCTTCGATTTCTCGAACACTTGCCCCAGCGCGATCCACCAATGTTTCGATTGCCGCAGGTGGTAATGCAAGTCCACGGCGTAGCGCAAACTGCGTCGCCAAGGCAACGCGTGTCGCACGATCTGGATCATCGACTTTCACAACCATCCCAGATAAAAATCTGCTGACGAGCGCAGCACTGAACTTTGCGATCTGTCGAGGATGCGCATCAGAAGCAAGCACCATTCGCGATCCGTGAAATCCAATCGCATCGATGGTGTGGAGGCACTCGGACTGGGTCGCTGTCTTATTGCCTAAGAAATGAACATCATCAATGACAAGAAGGTCGAGCCTTCGTGTCTTGCGGCGAAATTGTTCGATGTTGTCTTCGCGAATAGCTGCAATAAATTCGTTTGTGAATTGTTCTCCGGTTGCATATCGCACCTTTGCTTGTGGATTCCGCTCTCGAAAGCGCCTGCAAATGGATTGCAAGAGATGAGACTTTCCCACCCCGCACGATCCATGCAGGAACAAAAGTCGTAGTGGGTCACCTTCGACTTCGGCAACTTGCCGCGCACTCTCGTATGCCAATCGGTTTGGTGCGGCGACAAGAAAATCGTCGAATCGCTTCCAGCCAACGCCAGAATCCTCTCGCCGTATGAATTGCGATGTGTTTCGTGCAGTCGTTGTTGGCATTTTGCGATGAGTTTGGCTTTTGAAAGTCTCTGCGCATTGGACATCTTCGGTCTCCGCGGCGACAGGCTGCTGCTTGGCATTCTGCAGAGTGCTGGGTTGGACGTGCATAACCAACTTTGGTTCATCGGTCATCAGTGTTCGAGAAATCTCGAGCAAGTCGAGTCGAAAGTGACGATCGATCCAATCGGCTGCGAATTGTGTTTGAGCCGTTACGCGAATCGCTCCCGAACAGAGATCGATTTGTGCATTGTCTTGAAACCATAATTCGTATTTTCTCGCTCCGAGTCGTTTTTTCAGTGCGCTACACAGAGCCTGCTTTATGGTGCTGGTCGAGTCTGGACCGCAATCGACGAAGGCAGAAGTATGGTGCATGAAGACTCCAGACAAGGAGATCGCCCGAGTCGATAGGTTCGACTAGTGATCCCAGTTCACCGAAATTTATGACGAATCCTTTCACGCCAGCGTTCCTCGCAATTCGCTCCAGTCAGAGTCAGGACTCTTTGGGAGAAGCAAATTGCTTCGGACCATTCGCACACTCTTCCGTGAGGCGCGGCGGGAGAAATATATCTCAGTTCAAGACCTTTTCGGCTGACTCGGCGCGAAGTTTTTCGCTACGAAATGCTAAATCCCGATATTGAATGGCGATATGAACGCAAAAAAAATATTTCACCCTCTCCCAAAAAGACTTGTCCACGGAGGGTGGATAAGTGGTGGGAATCTCACTTTTTAACTCTCCACCCGACCGATCAATGCCGATCTTCGCAATCTCACAGCGAATCCACGAGATTGATAGAGGCGCATCGCAGGAAGATTCACTTCATCACACGCAAGAGCGACAGATTGATTTGAGCAATCTTGCACAATCCCTAATGCATAATCGAGCAAAAATCTTCCAACACCGCGTCCGCGAGCATTTGGCGCAAGTCCGAAATAAACAACTTCAATGCATTTGGAAAGTGGAATCTCACTCATCAAAGAAACGCCAGATGCAACACCATCGACTTCTACAATCAGCCATTTTTTTGGATCAACGATTCCCGTGTTGATGTGTCCATCAAGAATGTCCGAAGTTTTTCGCATCTGCGCAAGCCCAGGGCAATCGAGCGAATCGACATAAGTCGCTTCGAGTAATTCTTCAAGCGATCTCCGATCATTTGTCTTCCAAGGCCGAATGGTCACCCCAGTAGGTACTGCGCTTCGTACATCTTGCTTGAGCCGAAGATGTGAGAGTTCGAGGTATGCAAGAATTCCAATGGGGTTCATTCCGCCGGCAGCAAACATGCAGAGTTCATCGCTTCGCATCGGTTCGACAAGCGCTTGCACGAGTGCCGCATCCAGTTCTTTTGCAGTTGCAATTGCTCTGCGAATCAGTGCTGCGCCTCGATCTTGATCCGTCTTGTTCTGTGGCGGAGTGACAAAGATCATGGCGGTTCGTCCAGGAGAACGAGTCAAAAGAGCAGCATTCGAAATGTTTCCGCTACTGTCGCAGATTGCAAAGAGGAGTTCCTCATTTCGATCTGCCGCCCGACTTGTATAGCGTGTCGCTCGTTGCTGTGATCCTGCAAAGACTGCGGCAATCGCTCTTGATCGCAGATCTGCCTTGGGTGAAAAAATTTCAAATGGTTCGCTTGTTGGCAGGTTCACTTCGATGAGGTTAGCAACTGCAATTGACGCTATAATCAAACTATGCGATCTTGGAAGCGATCTTGGAAATCGAACCTCTCTTGCCTGCTAGTCGTCACATCTTCGGCGTTGATGTTGGCGGGCTCACAAGATTCTGGCGACGGAGGTGCCTCGACACCAAAGGCGCCCAAGAAAAGCGAACCTCAACCAGCCACTCCAATGCCGACTGATTCGGCGTTGACACTTTCTCCAGAGCCTAGCGAAGGAAATTGGCAACTTGATTTTCAGCCCGGCGAATTTCGGCTCTATACCGATCCAGAGACTCGTCAAAATTATTGGTACTTCACATACAAAGTTGTCAATCGAACTGGGCAAGATCGTTGGTGGGCTCCGAAGATGGAACTTCTTGAAGACCACGGGCGTCTTCGTCGATCTGGAAAAGATGTCTCTCCAATCACAGTGAAGCGAATTGAAGCATTGATTGGCAACCGGTTGATTGAAGGTCAATATCAAATCATTGGCGAGATTCGTCAAGGCGAAGCAAACGCAAAGGAAGGCTTCGTTGTGTGGAGTTCGGATTCATTGCTTGCAACAGAACTTCACCTCTTTATTCGCGGCATGTCGAGCGAGTTTAAGAAAATGCCCAATCCGATTGAAGGTGGTGAAGAGATCACCATGCACAAGACCATGAAACTGGATTACAGAGTTCCAGGGAATCCTCAGACTCGTGGTTCGACAGTAGTTGATTGCGAGCAAACCGAGTGGATTCTTCGCTGAAGACGCGCTTCAAAGGTTTTCGATGCTCTAAGAATCTTGATTGCAAGGGGGTTGCTCGATCAGCCAATTAGCTTTATGATGTTTGGCTCGATCGGATCACCAGCGGAGCATCAAACTATGGCACATAAAAAAGGACAGGGTTCAACTCAAAACGGCCGCGACTCAAATGCGCAGTTCCGTGGAATTAAACTGTTTGGAGGGCAACTTGCGCAAGCGGGTTCCGTCCTTGTGAGTCAATGTGGGACCAAGTGGAAGGCTGGCTATCTTGTTCATCAAGGTCGGGATTACACGCTGACAGCTCTCGTCGAAGGAAAGGTTCGCTTTCGAGGTCGCTCGGTTGACATCATTCCTGCTGATCCATCCACGCCGCGTATGGCGATCGATCGCTGACGATTATCTTCAGGCATTGCTTGAAGCAAGTTTTGATTTGCTTCAACTCGCATCAGATCGATTTGATGCTGAGAAGCAGAGGACTTTTCACTCATGTTCATTGATACCGCACTTATCTTGATCCGCTCTGGAAAGGGTGGTAATGGTTGTATGCATATGCTCCGTTTGAAGGGCAACCCAAAGGGCGGCCCTGATGGTGGTGATGGCGGTAAGGGCGGCGATATCGTTCTGAACGCAAATGCACACATCGACACTTTGGTCGAATTTGGTTTTCGCCCTCACTGGTTTGCCCAAGATGGTGAAGCTGGTTCGGGTAAGAAATGCGCCGGAAAAGCTGGGCAGGATTGCATCTTGCAGGTTCCGCTGGGAACGCAAATCTTTGACGCAGAAACGAACGAATTGATTGTCGATATCACTTTGCCAAATCAGTCCGTAATTCTTGCGCCTGGCGGTCATGGTGGAATTGGTAATGATCGATTCAAGAGTGCTGTGCATCAGGCTCCAACCGAATCCACTCCAGGCGGAGAAGCGATCGAGCGACAATTGAGGCTGGAGCTTCGGCTCATTGCGGATGTTGGGTTCGTCGGTCTCCCAAATGCCGGGAAGAGCACTTTTCTGCGGGCGACAACGCGCGCTCAGCCCAAGATTGCTGCGTATCCGTTCACCACACTTGCGCCACAACTTGGGATTGCAGAACTTTCCGACGAACGCCGCCTCGTGCTTGCAGATCTTCCTGGATTGATCGAAGGTGCATCGCAAGGTGTTGGACTTGGACATGACTTTCTCAAGCACATTGAACGCACGCGAGTCATCTTGCATTTGTTGGATTGCGCGCCTCCTGATGGAAGCGATCCACTAGAAAATCATCGCACAATCCGCCGCGAACTTGCGGACTTCAGCGAACAGCTTGCGCGAACGCCTGAGATCGTGGTGCTCAATAAGGTCGATCTCATCCCTGAAGAAGATCGAAAGATTGTGATTGAAGAACTCGTTTCACGCTTCGAGCATGAGAGAGGCGTTCGTCCTCTTCTTGCCAGTGGCGCGAGCCGCGAAGGTGTTCCGTCAGTCTTAGAGTCCGTGTGGGAATTGGCCCGTCATGCTCGTGAGCAATCGCCGATCACTTCACGAAAAGCATCCGATCATTCTTCGTCGAATTTTTGATTGATCAGTTTGAGAATCTCTTCGAGTGCGCGCGTTTCATCAGTGCCTTCGCATGAAATTTCAAGAACCGTCCCTGCGGTTGCCGCAAGCAACAGCATCTGCATAATGCTCTTGCCGTCGACCCACTCCGAAGAATTTGCCCGCCGAACTCGCACGGTCGATGCAAATCCATTTGCCAATTGTACGAACGCCATCGCTGGTCGAGCATGAAGCCCCAGTTGATTGATAATTGTTGATTCTCCGTTGACCACGGGATCGTCCTCAACTCGTGGAAGGCGTGGTGCCGTCGGTTTCATCGAGAAGAAGTGTGACATCATCAACATTGCGCGCTTGACGCAAGAAGCGCCGGAAAACTTCTTGACTCAACGCTCCAAAGACAGTTTCCATCGCGTTCAAATGAGATTCTGGGTCGGTCAGAGGACTCAGCATAAAAACAATCGCATAAACTGGTTGACGATCGAGCGAGTTGAAGTCCACTCCGCTCGCGGAAACTCCAATTGCCGCATGAGGCTTTGAAACCAAGGTTGTCTTTGCGTGCGGAACTGCAACCCCATGACCAAATCCCGTCGACCCTTTGCGTTCGCGTGCGAACGTTTCCTTCAAGAGTGTTGCGCGAGAATCTGCTGACACCACACCACAGGCAATGAGAGCGTCAAGCAATTCTCCAATCGCAAGATCTCGCTTTGTATTTACAAGCGAAGGAAGAATAGCATTGGAAACGACGATGTCACGGAGTTTCATCTCAATCGATCATAACCGCTTTGATCGAAGAGCGTTCAGGAACGGTGATGATGTCGAATTCGATCCTTGTAATGTGACAATTGTCGTGCTCCGCGGTCAACTGCGAGATCGACGCAGGCATAGAGATCGCGGTGTCGATAGTTGCAAACGAAGTCCGTATGTTTCTCGACATCAGATCGAATTTCAACGTGGTACCCCCTGGGTGCTCTTTCGACTGTGACCGCAAGTTGTTGCAGCCCGTTGAAGAAGCGCGGAAGTTTGCCAACCTTCGACTTGATGTAATTGGTCAGAGCTTCGGTCAGTTCCATGTGTTTAGCGCAAATTGTGATGAGCACGTTTCTATCCTCCAATTCTGGCGGACAATCGGTCATGCATCGGCAACCGCTGCCGCAGGGATATCGCCGTCTTGCGCCCATTTTCGGCGCGGTAGACAGTGAGATCACGCACGACCTTCACTGGAAATGTTAGCCCTGTTCGGCGATTTACAAGCGCTTTCATAGGCGAAAAACCAACAAAATGTGCCGGAAGGCTTTTGCTTGAATTTCTGCTTGCGAATTTGCTTGAAGTCGTTTTCACGGGGGAGTTGCAATTCCTGATGCCAGGTACACCTCTACTATCGAATACAAATTGCTTCTGCGAAAGCGAACTTTGATATTTTCTCCAGATCGTCGTTCTGACATTGCAAGCAAATAGTCTCCAACGGATCGAATTTCCGTTGGCCCAATATCCGTAATGACGTCTCCGACTCGAATTCCTGCCTTTGCAGCAGGTCCACCAGGTTGCACAGCGTCAATTCGCACTCCATCGGGAAGATTGGAAATCGTGGTTCCCATCACCCCGTCACCAGGGTCGATGGTCGAATCCTGCCGACCGGCATCGTGAACCCATGCCTTCCATTGGGCTTCGATTCGACCGATTGGCACGCCAAATGCTGCTTCGAGGGCGCGGCGACCAGACGGGTCTACATCCCAACTTGCGGTGTAGATCTGATACCAGCTTGTCAATTTTCCTTGCGAAGCGATGTACATCAACATGGATCTTGCTTGGGCATAATTCCATTTTGCTTGAGCCATAAAAGATTTGGAATCGAGCAGGAAGAAGTCGGCCCACGGCATTGAATTGTGCTGTCGAATTCGATCGAATGCATCGTTGGTTCGAAGATTGGGAAGAATGATGAGTTCGCCGCTTGGACCCAATTGCCAATCTTCAAAGAGAGTGGCAAGTCCCTCTTGAATCCAGACTGGATGCCGCTGCTGCAAGCGTTGCATCTGTCCATAGTGTCGCAGGTGCGTGTACTCATGCCGAAGAGTTGCCCCCGTATCACGCGAGACGAGTCGCCGATCTTCGTGAACATACAGGCCTCCCTGCTGAGCATCTTCAAGAAACTTATCCGCATCTGCAGGAGTTGCGATCACCATCAAGACACTTTCTGTTTGAATTTCTCCAAAGAGAGTCTTGGAAAGTGTCGTCGATAATTTTTCAATCGTCTTCATTGTTCGACGAAATCCTTCAGGTTCGACCGCGTACGCCAAGATGAGATTGAGAGATGGTTTTTCTTCGATGCGATATCGCCCACCACCAAACTGTCCAAGCCACGCTTGCAGCGAACGCCGTGCGATTGCGTCAGATCCGGTTGCTTTTTCATTGGTATTGGATTCAGGCGAATTATTCGATTGCTGTTGATTCTTCGCAGTATCACGCAATTCATTTCGAACCGTGCGTACTTGTTCCCAAGATTCGTGTGATCGCAGACGAATGAAATCTGGATGTTCATCGAGTGCTTTGTCATCCACCCATCCTGCACGCAAAGATCTGATTGCATAAATCGCTGCGCCACGTGAATCGCCGATTCGTGATGCAACCTTTGCTGCATCGAGAAGGACTTGGGCATCGTCAGGATGAATCGAAAGATACGAGTCGATCATCTCAAGAGCTTCGCTTCCACGATCGCTTGCGAGGAGTCGTGGCACGGCAAGTTCGAGTTGTTCTTTCGATGGGGGAATTGTGCTTCCCATTGGGCGCATCGCAAGCGATCCGAGTGCGATCAATATCAACCATTGTTGCATCGCAATATGTTAGTGCTGTCGCGCAGCCCAGATTCGAATCGCTTCAGGAAAGGCGATTCGTTCTTCGACACCGATGCGCTTTGCAAGCGATTGCGCATCATCGCTTGGCAAGACTGAAACTCGCCGCTGCACGATTGTTTCGCCGTGGTCATATCGATCATCCACAAGATGCACGGTGCATCCAGATTCGCGCGCACCGCTGGCGATCACCGCTTCATGCACATGATCCCCATACATTCCTTGTCCACCGAAAGCAGGCAACAAAGCAGGGTGAATGTTGAGCGCGCGACCCGTCCACGGTCCGACACGCAGTGGTCGCAAATATCCACCTAAAACGACCAATTCTATTTTGTGCGCGCGGAGTAAATCATCCAATTGATCACTCGCCTGCGCAGAAGATTTGCCAGGAAGAACCACAACTTGCCGATCAGAACCAGCGCATCGAGTGATCGCCGGAATATCCTCACGATGAGCGACGATCAGAGCAATATGAATTGGAATCTCCCCGCGCTGCGAGCATTCAATCAGGTTGAGAGCAGTCGTGCCACCACCAGAAACAAGAACCGCGGTGACGAATCTCCGACCAGATTCGCTCAAGTGATCGAACTCCCATCGTCGGAGTTCAGCGTAGGAGGATTCGTAAACGGAATCGGTTTGTGATTCGCATCCAGAGCGACCATCTTGACGATGGAATCAGTGACACGCACATTTTCCCTTGTGGCATAGCGCTCCGACTCAACAAGAATTCGTATCGTGACGGAAGAACGACCTGTTGAGATTGTCTTTGCCCGGAGCGTGACCAATTCTCCAACAAAAACCGGAGCAACAAATTCAATTCGTTCAACCATGACAGTGACCCAGCGGTGCAGTCCCATTGATCTCGCATGGACATACGCCGCCTGATCGATATAGCTCATGATGACACCGCCGAAGACCGTCCCGCTGTGATTTGTGTCACGCGGCATGGTCATTACTCGAAGCACAAGTTCACCATCTGGATGCGGCATAGTTGCGATCCTAACCGCTGCAGATCAGGAAGTCAGGTTGAGCGCAGTGAAGCTTTTTTTACCAGTTTGCGAAGTGATTTTTCGGCGACGGCTGAGGCCTTTTTGCGCGGCATGCCAAGCATGCGACGCAGATAGTGTCCAGTACTACTTGTTGGATGCGCTGCGACATCTTCTGGCGTGCCGACAGTGATGAGTGTTCCACCTGCATCTCCACCTTCAGGTCCAAGATCGATAATCCAATCGGCTGATTTGACGACATCCAAATTATGTTCGATGACAACGAGCGTGTGTCCAGAATCTCGCAAGCGTTGCAGGACAGTCATTAGTCGAGCCACATCTGCGAAATGCAACCCAGTTGTGGGTTCGTCAAGAACATAAAGTGTGTGTCCATTCGCTTGACTGCCAAGTTCAGTTGCCAACTTTATGCGCTGTGCTTCACCGCCCGACATTGTGGTCGAAGCTTGTCCGAGTTGCAGATATCCCAATCCGACATCACGCAGGCATGCAAGCATGCGTGAGATCTTGGTGTTCGCTTCGAAGAACAAACATGCGTCATCAACTGTCATGTTCAGCACATCTGCAATTGATTTGCCCCGATATCGAATTTCAAGTGTCTCGCGATTGAATCGAGTGCCGCGGCACGCCTCGCATTCCACAAAGACATCTGGAAGAAAATGCATTTCGATTCTGCGAACACCTTGCCCTTGGCAAGTCTCGCATCGGCCGCCTTTGACATTGAAAGAAAAACGACCAATTGGATACCCGCGAATCTTCGCTTCTGGCACGCGGGTATACACTTGTCGGATATGGTCAAAAATACCTGTATATGTAGCTGGATTGGACCTTGGAGTTCGCCCGATAGGGGACTGGTCCACTTCGATCACTCGATCGACTTGATCAAATCCGTGAACGGAAGTGTGCTTTCCAGGAACGACGCGCATTCCAGAGACATCTCGTTGTGCAACGCGCAAAAGAATGTCACCAACTAATGTGCTCTTGCCACTGCCGGAAACTCCAGTCACGCAAATGAAACCGCCGAGTGGAAACGAGACATCAATTTGTTTCAGATTATTCTCACTCGCTCCTTTGATGGTGATTGAACGTTTCGCTTTCAGTGGCGTGCGTTGGATCGGAACTGGAATAGAGAGCGCTCCGCTGAGATATTTGCCAGTGATGCTTTCAGGTGTCGAACAGATATCGTTGAAAGAACCTTGCGCAACGATCAATCCACCGTGGCGACCTGGTCCTGGTCCCACATCGATCAAATGATCCGCTGCACGAATCGTGTCTTCATCATGCTCGACCACGAGAACGGTGTTGCCGAGGGTGGTCAGCCTGCGAAGCGTCGCAACCAAACGGTCGTTATCGCGTTGATGCAATCCGATTGTTGGTTCATCCAAGACATAACAAACGCCAACAAGGCCAGAGCCCACCTGAGTTGCCAATCGAATGCGCTGCGCCTCGCCTCCAGAAAGAGTGGAAGATGTGCGATCGAGAGTCAGATAGTTCAGTCCAACAGAGTTCAAGAATCCCAAGCGAGCGTCGATCTCTTTTAGAATTGGTTCTGAGATTGTTTTCTGCGCTGGAGTCAAAGTGAGTGTTGCCAGGAATTGGCGCGCAAATTCGATCGAAAGGCCAGAAATTTGGGCGATATTCATCGGTTGTTTCTTGCCGTGCAGCAGAACCGAACGCGCTTCTGGGCGCAGTCGACTTCCGCCACAAGAATCGCATGGTCGATTGCCGGTGTACGCATGAAGTCGTTCTCGAACAAATGCGCTTTCCGTTTCGATGTATCGCCTGCGCAAGTTGGGAAGTACGCCTTCGAAGGAGAATCCCAATTTCGCCTCGTCTTCTTCAGTGATTCCATGCATAAGCATCTGTCGAATGCGTGCTGGAAGTTTTGCGTAAGGAGTCGAAGGGTCTGTTTGTGTATCCGCGCAGAATCTTTTCAGCGTTCTCGAATACCAAATGTTCATTCTGCGTCCATTTTTGCGCCACGGTTCGATTGCTCCTTCTGCAACTCCGCGTGAAGGGTCTGCGACCACAAGCGCTTCGTCAAATTCATTGACACATCCCAACCCTGCGCACGCAGTGCACGCGCCATGGGGAGAATTGAAGGAGAACAATCGAGGTTCCATCTCTTCAAGAGAACATTCTGGATGATCTGGGCAAGCAAACTTTTCGCTATAGCGAACTTCCTTCCATGCATCGCCATTCTCGACGAGAATCATGAGCGCTCCCGATCCACTGCGCAAAGCAGTCTCGACACTTTCAGAAAGTCGTTGGCGCTCGGCTGCAATTGGCGCCAATCGATCGACAACTGCTTCAATGTCGTGCATCTCATAACGCTTCAATTTCAGCGGATTTTCGCCACCCGACTTCAGCGCATCGCGCAGATCAATGATGGTTCCATCGACACGAATTCGTACAAAGCCGCTGCGCTGCAATTCCTCTGCGACATCCTTGTGATATCCCTTCTTCGAGCGAATGATTGGAGCGCAGACCATGATCTTTTTCCCATCGAAGGTCGACAAAATATTTTCAACAATCTGTGTTGCGGTTGTCGCTGAGATCGGCTTGCCGCATTGCTTTCCATTTTGATCGCGGTGCCAACAACGCGGATCTCCGCAACGAGCGAGGAGAAGTCGCAAATAGTCATAGATCTCGGTGGTCGTGGCAACAGTTGATCGAGGCGTATGACCTCCAGATCGTTGCTCGATCGCAATGGTGGGGGGCAGTCCATCGACTGACTCCACATTCGGCTTCTTCATCTGATCGAGAAACTGCCGCGCATATGCGCTGAGGCTCTCCATGTACTTCCGTTGCCCCTCGGCAAAGATCGTGTCGAATGCCAAAGAGCTCTTTCCGCTGCCAGAAACCCCTGTAATTACAACAAATTGATCTCGAGGTACATGAACATCGATACCTCGTAGGTTGTGCTCGCGCGCACCTTTGACACGAATAAATCGCCCTTGGTCGGCATCAATGTGAGTTTTTTGGTTCATTGTGTGGGTCTGTAATAACTGACAAATTCAAAAAAGAACAAAGAAAAGTGGAAATGTTGCGCAGTCGGGGTATAGTAGTTCAGCGAATTGTGCATCTCTCGGTTCAATTTGACCGAATGGCTGTACACGAAAGCAGTTCCCCGTGTCCATGTCAACCACCCAATCTTCACTCTTCAGCCCTTCGGTGGCAACTGTGGCCACAGCAGAGAAGAATGATGCAATTTCCGCAGGAACTTCAGCGCGAATTCGTCCTTCGAAGAGTGCTTCAATGCCACGACCCGTAGTGAAAGATATGGACTTGGATGGCGGCTTGGAAGTCGGTTTGGATAACGGCCCTGGATTTGGACATGATCTTGGCGCATTGCGGGGAACTCGGATTCGTCTGAGAGGTTCTATCGCTTCGAAGCCAGTCTGACGGTGTCAGACTCATTCACCTTGCAAATTTTAGAATAAGTATCTCAGTTTTTCTACGCTCGCAATAAAGCGCGACACGATCTGATGAGTCCGAGTGTGTTGTGGGAATCTCCCATACAAGTTTGCCCCACGAGATTGCTCGGGATAAAACAATCGAAAGAAAATACTCAGCGCCGAATTGAGCGCAGGAACTGCATGGCAGCTTGCGATAGTGCGCTGTTTGGATTGGAATTCAAATGTGCTCCAAGGTCGTCGTGTGTGCAGTTCGTTTCGACGGTCATCGCGACTCCAGCACGATCGGCCATCCCACGCACATGATCGAGCGGAACAACTTGGTCAAGCTGTGAGCCGACAATCAAGAGTGGAACATTATTCGCCTGGATTTTTTTGAGCGCAGCAGTCGTGCTTGATTCTCTTCCGCAGATCAAATGCAGGCATATCTCTGCAAGTTTGGCGAATGGAATTGCAGGCAATGCTCTTGCTTTGAGTCGATTTCCCAGTGGTTCTTTCAGCGATTCATAAGGCGCAAATGCAACGACCCCTTCCAGCGAAGAGGTCGGTAACAGAGATGCAACGCGCAGAGCGATACTTGCGCCTAGAGAATGACCAACCAACAACACGCGTTTGTTTCGTTGTGATTCGCTTTTCGCACCGGCGATGAGATCGTGAACCAAGGCGACGATCGCTGGGATGTCGGCAGATCCAAGAGTCGTTGGCCCTTGGGGCGATTCTCCATGACCATCAAGATCAATCAGCCATAGTTCAGAACTTGCTTTGAGCCACGGATCGATCCGACGAAGCGAGTCGATACGCGATCTTCGCCAACCATGAATGATGATGGTGATGGCACCACCGGCATCGCCACCGCATACTCGCCAAGCCATTTTATCTTTTGCCCATTTTTCCTCGGTGAATGTCAGACCCATCTCCGAGGGATCGACTGGAATGCCTCGGCCAAGCGCCCAACCAATCGTTGCGCGTGATGGAAATCGTGCATCGGCCACAACTCCAAATAGAAAAATCACTCCCACAAGAAAACCGCCAATGAGAAATAAAAGTGCGAGGCCCACGGGCGTGATCTTTATGGATTCGTTCTTGGTGCTTCGACCAATCGAGCGCCTTCGCTGCGTCGTGAGGTGAGAAATGCCTCGCATGCGGTGCGAGCGGCGGTGTCGCAAAGTTGTGGAAGGTTGACTTGAACATTCAAGAGAGCACTTTCCATTGCGGTATGTGCGAAGAGTTGGGCAATGCGAAGATCGCTTGCGAGTTGTGCCGAAGTGATCTTTGACATCGAAGCGAGCGCGGCAAGCACAGCCATAGAAAGATCGGCAATTGCACTTGGAGCTGCGATTGCCTCATTCACGGTGGCGTGCCATTCAGGGAGCGCAGTTCTCTCAGCTGGGGGAATTTTCCAGAGCGAATTTAATTTCAAATATGCGCTGGCATCTCGATCTGCGAGTTGGAGCGCATCGATGCGGGCGCTACTGAAGATCAAGTCAAGTTTTTCTAGCCGAAGTTGATGTTCAGCAAATTTTGGTTTTCCAAGTGTGTATGCGATGACCATTGATCCCAACGCAGAAGCTTGTGCAAGAATGCACGCCGCCGCTGCGCCACCGCCTGGAACTGGTTGCTTTGCAGCAAGAGCAGTGACGAATGCATCGACTGTCATCTTTGCGATTGGAGTGTGAGTCATACTCGGATTTCTCCCGCGAGTTGCGTGGTAAGAATTGTGACAAGGCGCGCAATATGTGGGTCAATTTCCTCACGCCGTAAAGTTCGGTCAGCTGCGCGAAAGTTCAATCGAAAAGTCACTGATTTGCGGTCATCACCAATCTTTTTTCCTCGCCAGTTCCCGACAAATGAAATCGATTCGAGGTGTGGTAACTCGGCGCAACGCACGGTGGCTTCGAGTTGCGCCCAGGTGACAGTGTTGGCAAGAATCACAGAAAGATCACGATCTAAAGTTGGGCTATTTGCCAGAGGTTGCGCACGCGGAGTCGGTGGATATCCCTGTGCAAGTAGAGCCCAATCAAGTTCAGCTCCAGCGATTGGCGCATCAAGTCCAGCATTCTCGAGCGCTTTCGAGTTGAACACTCCCAACACGCCCACGGTGATCCCGTCAATGACAAGATATCCCACAGGATCGAGCGCATTCATAGCAACCGATTCGAACTCGCCGATTGGAGCTGTCCGCACTTCGATGCAAGCGTGCGCGCCACGCAATTCTCGTGCGACGCGCTCCACTGATCCACGCACAAGTCGATACAGCAATTGGGCATCTCCAATTTCGCCGATGACCATGCCCATCATTCGTCGCTCTTGATGACTTTGAGATGCGATCCAAAAAGTGGCGGCATATTCGAAGAGCCGTACATTCGCATTGCCACGATCTCTGTTCAATTTGAGAGATTGCAAGAGGCTTGCAAGCAAAGAAGGTCGCAGAATGGGTTCTCCCAACGCACGTTCGTCTTCGATGCGCAGCGTTGCAATCGCGCTCGTCGTGAAAGCACTTGCGGCGCGTTCAGAAATGAGAGTTGGTGAAACTGTTTCAACATAGCCAAGTCCTGAGAGGCAATTCTTTGCAGTTCGTACAGATTCGACTGCGGGTTGAGGTCCGACTGGTCGAATGCTGACACGATCGTTCATTGGAATATGTTCGAGTCCTACAAGTCGTACGACTTCTTCGATCAAGTCGATTTCGCGAGTGATGTCGATTCTCCTTGGAGGAATCTTGCAGGCGATCATTTTGCCTGTGACACGTGGCTCGAATCCAAGAACGCTCAAAATCCGCACGATTTCACTTTGAGCAATATCAAAGCCTGCGATGGATTGAAGTCTTTCGATTCGCAAGTTGACCGAATTGACAGGAGGAAGTGGCGATCCAGCGGAGATTGATCCACCAAGCGCAATTCCGCCAGCAGTTTCGAGAATCAATGAAACCAATCGCTCCGCAGCTTCGTCGACTTCAGCAGGGTGAACGCCACGCTCGAAGCGGTAACTGGAATCACTCGAAATTCGGGTACTTCGTCCAGTACGACGAACCGCAACTGGATCGAAGGATGCAGCTTCGATGACCAGATCAGTTGTTTTTTCAGTGACAGCAGTCAGTGCACCACCTTTGACTCCCGCAAGTGCAATGGGTCGTTCGCTGTCAGCGATCACCAATTCTCCCCCAGCAAGTTTTATGGATTTCGCACCTTCGCCGATTGGTAGAAATTCTTCGCCAGCATTCGCGCTGCGAACATTGATCGCACTACCTCGAAGAGTTGCAAGATCGAAGACATGCGAAGGCTGTCCATATTCGAAGAGGACAAAGTTGGTGCAGTCCACCACATTGTTGCGTGGAATTTGTCCGATAGCGATGAGGCGTTGCTGCAACCACGCTGGACTTGGTCCTATCTTCACTCCGCGAATGACACGCGCGGTATATCGCGGACAGCGAAGTGGTTCATGATTCTCAACCTTCATCGCGCTTGAAGCCAATTCCTTTGACCGAGGCGGATTGGCGAGTGGCAACTTGATCGTTCGATTTGTCGCCGCAGCAATTTCGCGTGCAAGTCCAAGGTGCGAGAGGCAATCTCCACGATTGCTCGTTGTTTCGACTTCCTGCGCAATGTCATCACCCGCAACTGGTTCGGATGATTCGCAAGGGAAACCGACCGAAGTGAGAACTTCCGCTTGCTCCTGCGCCGAGGCGGGGGAGGACAGATATTCGTTGATCCATTTCACGCTCGTTCGCATGTGAGGCGTAAGACTACCGAATGCATCGCCGTGTTACTCTGTCGCCATGACGAGTTGGTTTGGTCGATCTGCGGTGCCCGTTCTATTGTCCAGTGTCGTTGCGCTCACTTGCATCTTTCTGGGATGCACCGATGTGCGAACGATGCGCGTTGATTCTCCAAAGACCCCCGAAGATTTTTCAGTCGATGTCACGATTCTGACTGGTCTTGCGGCGAAGGATTTGCCCCAAGCGCATCTTCGTCAGGGAAAGTTCACCGTCCTTGCCGATGGAAGTTTGTGTAGCGATTATGGCGACAGCTTGAACTTTCTCACTCGTCCAGCACCAACCCGCTGGCTGTATCGAAATCAAGTCGATGAACTTTGGAAATTAGCCGCAGATGAAGGGTGGCTCGAAACATCCGCATCAAGTATTGACGTGTGGCCTGGATCTTTACGCCCCGCAAAGAATGAAATTGTCTACATCATCTTCTTTCATGCGGATGGAGTGGATTGGTGGTTTGTTCGACGATTTCAAACTTCTGATATTCCAGATCCAAAGGCTGTCGCATTCATTCGTAGCCTTTGTGCTTTGGCTTGGTCCAGCGATCGGAGCCCAGATCGAAATCTTCCGCGCAGATATGACTTTGGCCCAAATCCATACGAAGGATTCACAAAGGCGCCACCTTGGTCTTTCGCAACATCAACACCTGCCAAGTCACAATGAGTTCATCTTGATGCGCATTGGCAATGATCGATTTGTATTTGTAGGAATTGTTGCGATTTCTGTCTCCATATTTTTCACATCATGCAACACGCTGCCGACGCAGGAGCGCAAAATTGGTGATTGTGGAATTGCGCTCGTCATTTGGTTGCGCCAACCAAAGACTGCGCAATATCAATATTACACCGTCGATGGAGGTGTTTTTGCATATGGAGCAGGCGTGACAGCGCTGAATATGAAAACATTTTGGCAGACGGATCTCAGCCCAGAGCAATGCCAGAAAATCCGCCAGTGCGCACTCGACGGCGGGTGGTTGGGCGAAACACCGCCTTCGAGCACCCCAGAAAAGGGTGAGTCAGTGGCGGATATCGCTGTGAATTGGGATGGGGGTCGACAGCAGTTCACGGCTAGCGGTGATCAGTCTTCTGTCAAAATTTTGACTGATTTTTTAACGCAGATATCAGATGTTCGATTTGAGCGTGCGCTCGACAGATTGCCGACTGCTGGAAAGCAACCAAAATAATCTATTGTGTTTGAGCGGTGGATTCTCGGGGGATAAGTCAAAAATTAAAAAGTAGCTGAATTTTAACTCAGTGTTTCTTGTCTCATACGCTTACTTGGGCAACATAGAAAGAAAATCCGATGATCGATAAAGACGGTTCTCTAGTTGCAGAGCAATGGTGCAGACGGCTTGAAACTGCGTATCTTGAAAACCGAGAGCGCATTGTGGGATTGCTGCGTGCAAAGTATGCAATGGTTGCTGTCGAAGATGCGATGCAAGAAATTTTCGCTCAGTTGCTTCACAGGATGCCGAAGTCCGCTGTTGCTCGAGAAATTGCATTGAGTCCTGCATATCTCTTCGTGTGCGTTCGCAGGCGACTTTTACGCACCATTGGGATCGATCAGCGTCGACTCGAATCGACACGAAATGCCTGTCGAAGAGGAGCGATCGAATCCTCGGAGAGCACAGATCAAAAGAGCGATCCAGTTCACTGCGGCGAACCTGATTTTGACGAACAACAACTCGCTGCTGCGCTTGAAAAGTTGTCGCCCAAACAGCAGGAAGTGCTGCGACTTCTTTGTGCAGAGAATGTTCGGCGTCATGATGGGGCAAAGTCACTTGGCTGTGAGGAGAATTGCTTTGGTGTTCGCAGGCATCGTGCGTTGCTTGCGCTGCGCGCACTCTTGATCCGTGATGAAGATCGCGTCGCACGATCTGATCACAATAAAAAGACGCCGAGCGACCCACCTTCTCAAAGGCGTATGGATGCCACGGCGGGGGCGATATAGAACTAGAATCGTCTTGGAATGTCTGACGCTGCTCTAATTCTTGATCCGATCGTTGGTATCGATTTGGGAACGACTCATTCGCTCGTTGCGTTCTGCGATGCCGCGGGTCCAAGGATTTTGCAAAGTGAATCTGGCCAGCGCTTGTTGCCATCCGTGGTGAGATATCGCGAAGGATTCGCGGTGGAAGTGGGCAGCGATGCTCGACGACAGGCCGTGGAATTCCCACTCGATACGGTTCTGAGCGCCAAGCGATTGATGGGACGATCGTTCGACGAATCGAAGTTGCTTCGCAGTGGATTTCAGTTTGAAGTTGTGGAGGGAACACGCGGTCTTGCTGCGATTTCTGCTGGAGGCGCTTTCGTTTTGCCGCAAGAAGTTGCCGCAGTGATCTTGGGTGAATTGCGAAGAATTGCGGAATTGCAATTGGGATGCGAAGTTCGGCGTGCAGTCATCACCGTCCCTGCGTATTTCGATGATGGTCAAAGACAAGCAACGCGCGACGCCGCTCGATTGGCTGGAATTGATGCTGTACGAATCGTCAATGAACCGACTGCTGCAGCGTTGGCATATGGCATCGGTCGACGCGGTCAAGCGCAGACTATTGCGGTCTATGACTTCGGTGGGGGAACATTCGATGTTTCCATATTGCAAGTCATTCCCGAGAGCGCTTCAGGTGATGGCGATTTGTTTCGAGTAATTGCAACTGCAGGAGATACACAGTTGGGTGGCGATGATTTGGACAACGCACTCGCACAGCAATTGCTCCGTGATGCTGGACTGGCATCTCGTGCAGGCACAGAAGTGCAAGTTGCTGCTGGTTCTCGGCAAGCGCTCCGTGACTTTGCGGAGTCGACGAAGATCGCATTGTCTCAGCGAGAGCGCGCGCAGATTGATATCGACCTAGGCAGTGGCATGAAGCTTCAAAGGACGATCACCCGATTGGAATTTGAATCGTTGGCAAGTCCATTTATCGAGCGAACGATTTTAGCTTGTGAGAGTGCGCTTCGTGATGCAGGAGGAATTGCAATCGACCGTGTCATTCTTGTCGGAGGTTCGACCAGAATTCCCCTTGTTCGCAAGCGTGTTGGCGAGTTTTTCGCAATGGAACCATATACGGCGCTGGACCCGGATTGCGTTGTGGCTCTTGGAGCCGCAGTGCAAGCGTCGGTACTGCAAGGCATTCGAGGCGATGTGTTGTTGCTTGATGTGATCCCACTTTCGCTTGGAATCGAGACCGTTGGTGGAGCGGTTGCGAAGTTACTGACGCGCAATGCGACGATCCCCGCACGTGCGAAGGAAATGTTTTCGACGAGCGTGGATAATCAAAGTCATGTGCAATTGCATGTTCTGCAAGGTGAGCGTGAGATGGTCAGTGATTGCCGATCTTTGGCGCACTTCGAATTGCGCGATATACCACCGATGCCAGCAGGTATTCCACAAATTGAGGTCGAATTCTTGGTCGATGCAAACGGTGTCTTGCATGTAACGGCGGGAGAAAGACGCAGTGGACGACGCGCGACTGTTCAAGTCGTTCCAAGTTTCGGTTTGACCAATCAAGAAATCGAACGAATCGAGCGTGAGAGCGTCGTTCATGCGCGATCGGATATGCATCATCACCGTGTCGTCGATCTCGCGGTCAATTCTTTGCTTGACATCAAATGGATCGGCGATGCGTTGTCAAGAATTCGCGATGATCTTTCTGCCGAATATGTCGACTCGCTGGAATCGCTGATCACTCGCCTGAAGGGTTTCGTGTCGCTTGCACAAACTTCGCCTCATGAGGTCGATGCAAATGCGTTTCTGCAAGCGAAGGAAGAACTCGACCGAGCAAGCGTGGCTATGCACGAAAAATCGATCTCGAAAAGTTTGCGCGCGATTCCTGCTTCTCTCTCCACAACCATTTCCACCCCAAATACCCTGAGGAAAACATGAGCGATTTGAAAGTAGCGGTAATCATTCCAGCAGCTGGTCAAGCGACGCGCTTCGGAGGAGACAAACTTGGTCAGGATCTCGGTGGTCGGCCACTTTTGCTTCGTACGGTGGAATTGTTTACGAAGCGGGAGGAAGTCACTGCAATCGTGGTCGCAGCACCACCAGAATCGATTGATGATTTTCGCAGTCGATACGGTGCTCAACTTGGCTTTCATGGTGTCATCATTGTTGCAGGTGGGAGTACTGAACGCTGGGAGAGTGTGCGAAATGCATTGACTGCTGTGCCAACTGATTGCACACATATCGCAGTGCATGATGCGGCGCGACCTGGTGTAAATGATGCGCTTCTCACTCGAATCTTCGATGCCGCGCGTGTTGCGGTCGCGGTGGTTCCTGGCGTTCCAGTCAGTTCGACACTCAAGAAAGTGAGTATCGAAACTTTCGCTGCCGCGCCAGATGAAGCAGTCGCAGATGCGATTCTCGGCGATGCTGGTCGCGAATCTGTTCGAGGTCGGCGGGTGGAATCCACTGTGGATCGAACTCGTTTGATGGCAATCCAAACTCCGCAAATTTTTTCTGCGGATGTTTTGCGACGCGCTTATGCGCAGTCAGACCTTTCTGGTGCGACAGATGACGCAATGTTGGTTGAGCGCATGGGTGAAAATGTTTTGGTTGTCGAAGGTGATCCCCGCAATATTAAAGTGACAACAACTGCGGACTTGGCGATTGTTCGAGCCATTTTGGGTCATCGCGCTCCTGAAGAAAGGCCCGTTCATAAGCGTTTTTGAAAGAGATTCGTGACTAGGAATGCGGGCGAATCTTCGTTCCTTCCATCGTCAATTCAGTTCGCTTTGGTTCGGTATTGCCTTTCACAGAATCGGTTGGGCAGTTGGGGCATGCAGGGCTTTTCCCGCGGCGGGGCAACAGAGGTCGAATCACGAATGTAAGAGCGATGATCACGACAATCGTCGCAATCCAGAATTGCCAGTCATTGATTGGGAATGCGCTCATGACATGAGAAGATATGCGAAGAGAGCAGCGACGTATGCAATGACAGTCATATACGAAAATTGTAGCAGTGGCCAACGCCACGATCCAGTTTCGCGTGCGACGACAACAAGAGTCGGTAGGCACTGCATCGCGAGTACAAAGAAGACTAAGAGCGATGCAGATGTTGCCATCGTAAAGAGTGGTAGTCCATCATCGCGTGTGGCAGTGCGCACGGTCGCAAGCGTGCCTTGATCTTCTCCATCAGCATCAGATCCTGCTCCAGCAAGTACGAAAACGGTTGTTGTAAAAACTTCGCGTGCGAGAAAACTTGTCAGGACAGCGACAGTCAGTTGTCGGTCGAGTCCGATGGGTGCAAACACAGGTTGACAGAATGCGCCAATTTGCCCAGCAAATGAGCCACTTTGTTGATTTCTTTCGTCCAATCGTGCTGCCTGAGATCGCAGTATCTCAGCAGCATTGGAATCCGTTGGCGCTACTTCGACTGCGCGTATTTCCATCGCAACACTTTCTGGACTCGGTGGCGATTTTGGATATGCACTCAGCCACCACATCACGATGGCGATCGACAGAATCACACTGCCAGCGTTTTTCAGAAAGAGCATTCCGCGGTCGATGGCAATTGCGAGCGCGTTGCGAATGCTCGGCACGCGATAGTCGGGAAGTTCGAGCATCATTGGGGTGCTTGGGCCACGCAAGATCGTCTTTCGCAGGAGGGCTGCTGTCGCGAGTGCGACAATTGCGCCAAGGACATAGCATCCAGTGAATGCGATTCCCGCAGCGAGAGGGCGGCCTTCGAAAAGCACTCCAGTCAGCAGTGCGTAAACGGGTACGCGTGCGCTACAACTCATAAATGGAGCGACCAGAATTGTTGCAAGACGATCGCGGTGATTTGGAATCAGCCGAGTTGCCATGATTCCCGGCAGAGCGCATGCATGCGAAGAGAGCAAAGGCATGAACGCTTGACCAGGCAACCCAAATCTTCGCATCGTTCTGTCGACTGCGAATGCGGCTCGTGCGAGATATCCAGAATCTTCCAACAACGCGAGTAGAAAAAAGAGCAGCAGGATCTGCGGCAGAAAGATAACGGTTGCTGAAACTCCACCGACGATTCCATTGACCATCAAGTCACGCAGCGTTCCCGCAGGCATTATGGATTCAACGCCGCTACCGAGCCAACCAAAAATTCCATCAACCGCATCCATTGGAAATTGTGCAAGCCAATAAATAGATGCAAAGAGCAGCGACATCATGAGCAAAAAGAAGACGATTCCTAAGAGTGGATGTGTAAATGCAGCATCGAGGCGATCGTGGATCGTCATTCGATCATCGTTCATGTTCTTCGGTTGAGCTGCGATTGCACTGAAAACTTCTGCAGCCCAGATTGCGCTTGTTGTCGAACCAGGTTCGGTATTGGGCAAAGGAAGATTTCGTGTGTGAGTTGCATCGCTCGTCGATGTCATTGTGAGTTGTTCAATCAATCGATCGATTCCTTGACCGCTGCGAGCTGAAACTGCGACAACGGGAACACCAAGAGCTTGCGATGCGGCGCGTTCATCAATCACCAACCCGCGTCGGAGTGCAAGGTCGACCATATTGATTGCAATAACAGTTGGAATTCCACGTCGCAGAGCACTTGCTGCAAATTGCAAATTTCGTGAAAGATTATTTGCGTCGAGTACAAGCAGTGCGGCGTCAGGTCGGCCATCGCCCAATCGTCCATCAAGACAATCCGCGCAGAGTTTGCTTTCAGGCATCTCGAGCATCAAGCTATAAATCCCAGGCAAATCAATCAGATCCATTTCTTGACCAGACTTGGTGATGCATCGCCCAACTTGATGCTCGACTGTGCTGCCAGGAAAGTTTGCAGTCTTGGAACGAAGACCACAGAGACGATTAAAGAGCGTGCTCTTCCCCGTATTTGGATTTCCAATCAGTGCGATGCGGGGGATCACGGGGATGCTGGCTCGATCGGAGTCACCATAATTTGATCCGCAATACCATGTGGTAGGCCCAAACGAGTACGATCAATTTGCACGATGCATGGCGTACCTGGTCGACAAACGCGCACTTCGCATTGTTCGCCCATTCCCATTGCTTCAAGCAAGCAACGATGTTCGTTCGGCAGAAAATCAAGTGCCGAACATTCAATCGTCGCACGTTGACCTCGTGCGAGTTGGCTGAGTGGAATTCGTATCGGGGGTTGCGCCATCGGTCAATAGTATTGAGACTCAGACGCAATATCAACTCTGTGTATGCAAAGTTTGGAAAGAAGCCAATTTCTGCGAGTCAAGAGTTGTTTTTGTCTTGGTTGAAACAAAAATCAGTTCACTGCTTCTCTTCGCGATAGATTTTTCGGCGAGAAGCGTAATCCTCGGGGGATTCGTCCAGTATTGGGTTTTGTCCATCTTGCCATTGCTGATGGAGACGCTTGAGAAATGGAACGCACCAATGGCAACCTGTTCCTGCGCCAAAGCACTCGGAGAGTTGACTTGCGACGCGGGGCTTTTCGCATTCGAGAAATGTATTGAGCTTGCGAAGGCTCACTCGAAAACACAAACAGACATGGTCGTCAGGTTCCATCACTCAATGCTTGAATCAGTTTTAGAAGTCAGTTGCTTACCAACAACGATCCAATGCGAAACGCAATATGGTGCGACGAAAGTTCCATCACGTGACCAAGAGTTCGCCTTTGCATGCTCGGCAGAGAATTGAAGTCGAGGATCTATGTTGCCAACGAGTCGAAAAACAGTTCTATTTGGTGACGATTGAACGAGTTCAAGAGTTGGTGATCGATCGATCTCGGCGTGAAATGGATTGCCGATAGAAGCCCCATTGGCATCAACTGCTTGGCATTTCAATACGATTTTATCTGAGGATTTCTTTGATGGTTCTGTTCGCAGTACTTGGACGGACCAATCAATGGGTTGACAAAGAATTCGATTTTGGACCACCGCCCACCGCTGCAGATTGATAGAAAAATCGTCAAAATCCAAAGTGTTGCTAGGCATCAAACTTGGGTTCGCTCCAAAGCGTTGCGTATACCTCTGTGTCATTTCCAAGATGAATGTTTCTGGATTCTGCGTTGGGCCTGAAGTGATCGCAGAAATCGATTGAATGTCTGAATCTGCAGCATCAGTCATCGCGGGTTCATCAGTCATCGCGGGTTCATTGCCTAGCTCAACTGCTGGCGTGGTTTCCCGAAGAGTCTTCTGAGTCCTAGCTTTCAATAATTCATTGTTTTGCTTTTCAACCAAAGCCGCGAATGATTTCGCTTGTTCCTCGAGCACTTTTGATTGAGCTCTAATTTCTGCAAGGAGCTGGTGTTGTTCAATCAAACTAGAAGCTGATTCATCAGTCGGCGCAGGTTCATCAGTCGGCGCAGGTTCACTAGCTGGAGCAGGTTCACTAGCTGGCGCAGGTTCATCAGTCGGCGCAGGTTCATCAGTCGGCGCAGGTTCACTAGCTGGCGCAGGTTCACTAGCTGGCGCAGGTTCATCAGTCGGCGCAGGTTCACTAGCTGGCGCAGGTTCATCAGTCGGCGCAGGTTCACTAGCTGGCACAGGTTCATCAGTCGGCGCAGGTTCTTGTTGCTTTGGTTCGATCGGTTTGGAATCAGGGGCGTTCGTCGATTCCTTGGTCTTGTTCGCACTTTCTTGTTGTTTCGCTTTTGTTGCTTGGAGTGCTTTGCTGCTCTCTTGTAATGCCTTTGCTTGTTTCTTCAGGTTGGCAATACTTTGTGCTTGCGTTTGAACTTGTTGCGTATTTGATGCGGGGTCTGTGGCTCTCGCAGGTTGCTCGCCACCATTCTTTGATGGTTCCTGAGCAAACGAGTGAGCCGCTAAAAAAATCACGCCAGTTGCGATGAAAAATCGCAGCGAAAGTATTATGGAAATTGACATTGTGACTAGCATAAACGAAGACTGCTTCGCAGACGAATCTATGGCAAACATCGATCCCATCCTGACAATTGTCGCACGCGTTCGAAGGCGTATGCTTCTTGGACAGTTTTTGAGCTGGATGGGGCGTGCCACATTCTGGGCCGGCATATTTCTGGTCGTAGTTTCTGTGCTGGCAAAGCTTGTTGCAGTTTGGTGGTCGCCTGCTGGTGAGCGTGGAATGTGGTTTGTCATCCTTTGCGCAGTCCTCTTGGCGTCACTTGGAGGTTGGGCATTCCTAACTCGACTTCGCGGCGAAGGAGATGTTGCAGTTGCATCCGTGATTGATGTGAGGCTGAAATTGCACGACCGTCTCTCGACCGCAGTTGCAGTAGCAGATCGAACTGATCCATTCGCGCAAGCGGCGATTGAAGATGGCATAAAGATTGCCAGCGACAAACGATTGGTGGAATCGCTCGGTCGAGCAATTCCACTCGAAACACCACGGAATTGGTGGGCAGGTCCATCATTCATTGTGATGGCATGCGCAGTGTGGTGGTTTGTGCCAGGGCTTTCTCTTGGAAATGCTCAACCAACTGAAAGCTTGAGTGCTGCTGAATTGCAAGCGGCACGCGATGCGGCGAAGGTTCAAATCGAAACGCTGCAAGCAAAGATTGAAACGAATTCAGAATTGAGCAAAGCGCTTGGAGAAGAAGCAGGCAAGAAAAATCTTGCCGGCGAACTGACGGACGAGAAACTTCAAACCCCTGATTCTGTTCGACGCGAGACGACTCGACAGGTGAACGAACTCTCAAAAAAGCTTGACGAACTTCTCAGTGGAGAGAAGGCGCAACAACTCGAGGCGATGAAAGATGCGCTCAGTCGCATTGAGCCATCAAAATCTGGTCCACTGAAGGAACTTGGCGAAGCGCTCAAGCGTGGCGATGGTGCTGCGGCGAAGTCCGCTCTTGACAAACTTCAGGATCAGGTCAAAGAAGGCAAGATGGATGAGAAGAGTCGCGAAGAATTAGCTGCGAAACTGAGCGAAATGGCTTCGCAATTGAAAGACGCCGCGAAAGCAAACGAAACGCTCAAAAAAGCACTCGAAAATTCAGGGCTTGACGGAGCGCTTGCAAAAAATCCGCAGGCAGCGAAGGCAGCAATCGATGCCGCGAAGAATCTCAACGATGCTCAGAAGAAGGCGTTAAAGGAAGCGTTGCAGTCTCAATCAAAGGCAGGGGAGAAACTCGAAAAAATTGCCAAGGCGTGTGAGTCAATGTGTTCGCAGTGTAAAAACGGAAGTAAAAGTGGAAGTAAATCTTCGGATAGTTCTGACGGAAAGTCTTCCAAGAGTGGGGAGTCGTCCCAAGAATCTGCTGAAAGTTCCGCTGCATGTTCAAAGGACGCTGGAGATGTTCTCAGCGAAATGGAGATGCTGAGTGAAATGTTGAAAGATGCTGAATCTGCACGTTCACAATGCCAAGGAGGTGCGCAGCCATCCGAGAAGCCAGGGGAGTCAAGAATGAATGCTGGTCCAGGAAGAGGGACAGGGGGCGAGCGCACCAAAGAAAAAACCGAAACCGCAACGCGCACGCGAAAAGAAAAAGTGAAATCGACTGGTGGAGATGTTATTGCGCGTCAATTGGTCGAAGCGCCGCCAGTTGTCGGCGAGAGTCGCGCCACTCTGCAGCAGTTGTCCGGAGAAATTGGCCGTGGATACGAAGAGGGGACTGAAGAAGATCCTGTCCCAGCGAATCTGCGCGATTTGCATAAGCATTACTTTGGAGATCTCAAAAAGAAAATTGATGCAAAGAGCGGGCAAGTTGCACCTGCTTCGACTGATGCACCCAATCCATCTCAAGATCCAGTTGAGAGTGCCTCGCCTGCAGTGCCTCCAGCCAAGAAATGATTCAAGTCAAATTGAAACTGATTGCAAAGCGAATGAACCATTCTCTCTTTGCGATGATCTTTGGGATTTCTATGATCAGTTGCGATCGCACTGCGCCATTGCAAGATGAAACAAACAGTTTGCCGAATCTCCCACCGCGAGAAGTGGTTGTCTATGTCAGTACAGATGAAGCGATTGCACGCCCCATTCTTGAAGCCTTTTCGCAAGAAAGTGGCATCACTGTTCGGGCCCGATACGACAGCGAAAATTCAAAAACAACTGCGCTCGCCGCAATGTTGCGCACGGAACGCAAAGCCCCGCGCGCAGATGTTTTCTGGTCTGGCGAGTGCTTTGCAGCATCTCAACTCGGTCGTGAAGGTGTGATTGCGCCATGGCGCTTCATGCGTAGCGGTGAACTTCCAGATTCTTTTCGAGGTGAATCAGGATGGTGGCATGGTTTCGCGCCACGAATGCGTGTGCTGGTATACGACCCAAGCCGAATCACTGCTGATCAATTACCGCAGTCAATGTTGGACTTGGCTACAACCGTTTTGAGTAAGCGAGTCGCAATAGCGGATCCAAGATTTGGAACGACGCGTTGTCACATTGGTGCATTCGCCTCTCAAATGGAGTGGCGCGAAGTTGGTTCGTTCCAAAAATGGGTTGATGGATTTGTAGTGAACAAGCCACTTCTATTGGCTGGTGGCAATGCAGCTGTGGTTGATGCAGTCATTCATAAGGAAGTCGACTTTGGCCTCACTGATTCAGATGATGTCTATGCAGCTGTCGCCAATGGTGCTGTGCTGGCGATGATTCCACTTCGTCAGTTTCCAAATGGCGAATCAGGCGGTGGACCAATGCTTATACCCAACACGATCTCTCTCGTGGATGGCGCTCCGCATCCAGAGGAAGCAAATGCATTAATGATCTTTCTCTTGCAGCCGAAAGTAACAGCGTGGCTGAATGCGTCGAGGTCAGGAAATTTCATAGTTCAAATGAATTCTCCAACAAATGTCGCGACGAATACGGCCCCAAATTCCACGCCAAACGCAGCAATTTCTACGCTCGTCTCTTCTCCACCTCCCGCTGGACTTGCACTGATGCCAGAGAATGTGGAACTCATTCGCATCAAGAGTGTGGAAGATCCATTCCAATACGAGCAAACAATTGTCGTTCAATCGATTGATACATCTGTCGGCATATTGCGTACAGCTTGCGCCAAACAGGGTGCGAATTGAAGAGGGCAGGCATTCCTCGAGCCGCACTCTTTGTTGCGGCACCTGGAATTGCAGCGATCGTTCTGTTTGTTTTGATCCCACTGATCACGCTTATTTTACGCTGCGCATCAGAGTCTTCGAGTGGAGTTGATGACGCAATCGCAAATCCTGCATCACTGCTTGTTCGCTCCATCGCATGGGCGATTGGTATTGGCGTGGTCGCCACTGCGATTGGTTGGATTCCAGGTCGCGCACTTCGCAACAGCGGATGGTGGCTTCGATCGCTCTGCTTTGCTGCTGCATTGATCCCGGCGTATGCAATCTTTTATTGTTGGTGGTGCATTCTTCGACCTGGTCATCCAATCGCCGATTATGCAATCACGCACGATTTCATTTCTTCGCTTCGCGCAACAACGCTTGCATGTGCGTTGTTGACATGGAATTGGCCAATTGCTGCATGCTTTGTCGGACTGCGTGCATCGGCGTCGGAGCGATTGACCGCAGTGATGCTGACACTTGACGGTGGATCTTGGCGCGATCGATTGGCAGCATGTTGGCGTGCGGACCGTGGTGCATTGGCTCTCTCGGTGGTCGCAATTTCATTGATCACATTTGGGGAAACAACCGCATTCGATGCGGCGCAAGTCGCGACATTTACCTCTGAATTACGGGCATTCGACGCCGCAGGAGCCACGCCACGACAAGTGCTCATCGCCGCAATCCCTGCGCTAGTGACTGCACTACTTGTCAGTTTTGGAGCGGCAACAATTCTCATTCGTGGCATTGCGAACGCGCGATCGGTGGGTGATGAAGACTTGGCCGATCTTGGACGCAAGCATCAATCTGCTTTTCGATTCATTGGACCAACTCTGGCAATTCTTTTCTTGATCATTGGCACTGCGCTGCCAATTGCTCTGCTTGCTGCGAAGGTGAATACTGTTGGCGCAAGCGCAACTTTCACAACGCTGCACGCTCGTGGTTCGGCGAATGCGCTGATCATGGCCTCCTTCAGCGGTATCGCAGGTGGATTCATTGCGCTGACAGGCGCAACCTTGATGATGTGCGATGCAAGATTGACTCTCTGTCGCCTTTTCAGCATCGCGCTTCTTGCGCTTGCAATGCCGGCAACTCTCTTGGCACTTGCAACGGCTTCACTTTGGAGATCAACGGAACTGATGCGAAATGTGTATGACTCGGCAGCCGTTGTTTCATTTGCCGAAGCAGGAAGATTTAGCGCAGTTGCACTTGTTATTGGCGTCTGGTGTGGAGCAGGATTTGCGCGCAGTGAGCGTGAGTCGTGGATGGTTCACGGTAGAACATTGGGTGATTTTCTTCGAATCGGTCGACAAATTTTGACGGCATCATTTGCTGGAGGTTTTTTGGTGATGGCCGCACTTGCTGCGACAGAAACTGCCGTTGTAGCGCGGTTGGAGCCACCTGGTATGGACTGGATCGCAACAACACTCTTGAATGCGATTCACTATCAAGATCCATCCGCAGTCAGCGCAGCACTTCCTTGGATGGCACTGATCGCATTGCTATGCGCGTCTGTCACACTTTTACTTTTTGTAGGAATTTCTCGGCGAGATCTTGCGAAGGTCTTGATGATTGTTTTGGTATTTGTGGCATCCTTTGGATGTGGATCGAGCGAAGTGGAAACCGAGAGAGATGATGGTGTTGATTCAACAACGCCACGACTGGCGACCGATGTTGTCATCGGAAGATTTGGTCGCACCGAAGGCCGATTCCAAGCTCCACGCGCAGTCGCTATCGAACCTGCGACAAGTACAAATCTAGGATCAGTTTTCGTCATCGACAAAAGTGGACGCGTGCAACGATTTGCAAAGGATGGAACATTCGAATTGTCGTGGTTTATGCCAAAGTTCAGCAATGGAAAACCAACAGGCATCACAATTGCGCCGAATGGTTTGATCTATGTAGCAGATACGCACGAACACCAAGTGATGATCTTCAATCGAGATGGTGGCATTGTTGGATCATTTGGGTCGTATGGTTACGGTGCAAGCCAGTTTGTTTTTCCATCCGATGTGGCATTCGCCCCAGATGGCAAAATATTTGTCAGCGAATATGGGGGCAACGACCGCATTCAAGTTTTCGACGCAAGCGGAAAATTCATCAGCCAATTTGGCAAGCCAGGCGAGGAGCCTGGAATGTTCTCGCGACCGCAATCCATCGCATTTTCCAAGGATGGATCCGAACTCTTCGTTGCGGATTCTTGCAATCACCGTATTCAAGTTTTTTCTCAAACGGGGGAATTGAAGCGCATTCTGTGCACAACTGGTCGCGATGCAGGTCAGCTTGCTTATCCGTTTGGAATTTGCACTTTGGATGACAGCACTCTTTTGGTCGTGGAGTTTGGCAATTGCAGATTGCAACGACTTGATTCGAACAACGGCGGATCGCTTGGAACTTGGGGCGGCGCTGGTCTTGCAAAAGGAAGATTGAACGCGCCGTGGTCCGTTGAATGCGTCGACGATCGTGTTTATCTGATGGATACTGGAAATGGTTATGTGCAATCGATGCTGCTCAATTCTCTGGCGGATATGATCGGGGGCGAACCATGATTCCAATTGGATTTGAACGACCGATCGCACTTTTTCTATTGCTCATTTTGCCTGTAATTTGGTGGATGAGTTGGAAGCGCCGTCACGCCGTTGGATCGACGCGAACTTGGGTGAGTGCAATTACGCGAAGCGTTCTGTTGACATTGCTCGCGTTCAGTTTGGCGCAGCCTTCGCTTGTTCGCAAGGGCGAAGGTGTAACAGTGCTTGTTGTTGCCGATGTCAGTCGATCAATTCCAATTGAATTACTGGCTCGTGCCGAAACAGAATTACAGAAGGCAACAAAGTCTCCGACAAATCGGGAGGATCGTGTTGGTGTTGTGAAAGTGGCTCGTGATGCGATCGTGGCGCAGATTCCATCAGTCGGCGGTGAAGTTTCATTCGGTGGTCACGGTGGCGAATTAGATGGGTCGAACCTTGCTCTTGGAGTTCGTCGAGGACTTGCGCTTCTGCCTGCGGACACAATGAATCGGATGCTCTTGGTTTCTGATGGCAACGAGACTTCGGGAAGTCTCCGCGAAGCAGCAGCGCTTGCAAAGGCGAATCGGATTCCAATCGATGTCTTTCCGATTGAATACAACAAGTCTGGCGTGACAATCTTCGAAGGCATTCGTGCGCCGACGCGTGCGAGACTTGGACAAACAGCAGACTTGAAATTATTCATTCGCAGTCAAGGTGGCGCGACTGGGAAGATATACGTGAAAGAGAACGGAAAGCCAGTTGATTTGGATTCAAAGACTCCTGGCGAAGGCCTTGACGTCGAACTGAAGCCTGGTCCAAATACATTTGAAGTGCCAATGAGTTTGGATTCCAGTGGTGCACAGCGATACGAGGCAGTCTTCGAACCAGACGCCGCAAGCGCGGATGGTGTTTCTGAAAACAAGAAGGGCGCAACTTCTGTTTTTGTTTCTGGAGAAGGCCGCATTCTGATTGTTGACCAAGATGGGCGCGAAGGTGCAGGATTGGTCAACGCTCTCAAGAGTGGCGGTCTTGCGGTGGATGTTGTGAATCCAGATCGTCTCGATGAAGGAATATCTTTGCTTGCTGGATATGACGCTGTGGTGCTGGTCAATATGCCAAGGGCAGCGATCAGTAATGAGACCGATCGAATGCTTCACGCATATGTTCACGATCTCGGTGGAGGCTTGTTGATGATTGGTGGGGATCAATCATTCGGTGCGGGTGGCTGGATCGACAGTGAAACATCGAAGACTCTCCCCGTGAAACTTGATCCTCCAGCAACTCGAGAATTGCCTCGAGGCGCTCTCGCGCTCATTATGCATTCTTGCGAAATGCCACAAGCAAATTATTGGAGCGAACAAGTCGTGGTCAGTTCGATTGAAACGCTCTCTCGTCTGGATTACGTTGGAATTGTTGTCTTTGGATACGGGGGATTTGGCGTGAATGGAGCAAATTGGTATTTCCCGATGCAACTTGCGGGGGATAAAACAGCAGCGTTGGCTGCGGCACGATCGATGCCGATCGGTGATATGCCGGATTTTCAAGCATCTATGACCGTTGGTTTGCAGGGACTCATCAAAGTGAAGGCAGGACAGAAGCATGCGATCGTTATCTCTGATGGAGATCCTGCACCGCCATCGAAGGCATTGCTCGATTCATACAAGGCGGCGAAGATCACAATCACCACGATTATGCTTGGAGGTCATGGGACTGCTGAGCACTTCACGAGTATGAAAAATACTGCAGAGTTCACTGGCGGGAATTTTTACAATGTGAAGAATCCAAAATTGCTTCCTAAGATCTTTATTAAGGAAGCGTCGATTATTTCTCGAAGTTTGATCGTCGAAGGAGACTTTCAACCTGTTGTCAACTCGTCACTCAGTGGACCTCTTGAGGGAATTCCGACCGTCCCGATGCTCAAGGGATATGTCGTGACAGTTCCGCGCGAAGGACTGGCGCAAATTCCGATCCAGAACAAAACATCCGAAGGAAACGATCCCATTTTTGCTTATTGGAATTATGGTCTCGGAAAATCTGCTGTATTTACAAGCGATTTGAGTGGTCGATGGGGGGGTGCTTGGCCAGCTTGGGGTGGATTTCAGGGGATGTGGGAGCGAACGCTTCGGTGGTTGATGCGTCCTGCCACTCCGTCGAATGTCACGCTGAAGACAACACTGGATGGCGAAGATGCAACGGTCGAACTGGAAGCCCTCGATGGCGAATCTGGCCTTATGAATTTTATGAAAACCGATGCGAAAGTGGTGCGTCCAGACGGATCACTTGCGCCACTTGCTCTCGAGCAAGTTGGGCCAGGCAGATACCGTGGAAAATTCTCGGCCTCTGAGACTGGTTCATATCTTGTGAATGTTGGATTGATAGACGCAAATGGAAATCGTTCCGGCGGATCAATTCAAGGCGCTGTATCGCTTGCGTATCCACGCGAGTTTCGAACAAGCCGAGACAATTCTGCGTTACTGCGCGAAGTCGCAGAGTTAACAGGTGGACGAATTCTTACTTTGAAGGACCTTCCTGTCACGGATCTCTTTGAACGCAAAGGTCTTTCCCAACCAGAGAGTGTTCGCAGGATTTGGGGAATCTTGGCGATCATCGCCGCAGCATTATTGGTGATCGATGTCGCGGTGAGACGATTGGTATTCGACAGGAAATCTGCTGCAGATATTGCCCAGCAAGCATTTGGCAGCGCGCGAGGTACGAGCGGAGAAATTGTCTCTGCATGGAAGAAAGCACGGCAGCGATCGGGATCCGATTCGTCCGATGCAGTAAGTGATTCTCCTTCAGCGAAAACAAATGCAATTCCACGAGCAATCGATAAGGATTCCCCTAAAAGTCCCGATATCGCCCGTGGAAGTGTGAGTGGGCCAGCAAACGCATCGCCCTCCGATGTAGATCCTGAATCGCCAATGGAGCGGTTGCGCCGTGCGAAGAAGCGCGCTCAAGATGGACAACGCGAGCAGGGCGACGAAGAAAAGCGGGCATGAGCAATTCGTCCAATACTTTGGAGGACGATTTGGTTTCTGTGGAAGCCGTACGGCAAGCTTGTGTAAATTTTCGGATCGTCGCTGATCGACTTCGGCAAGAGATTGGCCGAGTACTTGTTGGTCAGAATGAAGTTGTAGATCAAGTTCTGATCGCGCTCTTTGCCGATGGTCATGTTCTGCTCGAAGGTGTGCCTGGGCTTGGCAAGACTCTTCTCGTCCGCACGCTTGGTCAAGCGCTTGGTCTGAAGTTTTCGCGAATTCAATTCACGCCTGATCTGATGCCTGCAGATATTCTTGGCACACAGATTGTTGTCGAAGATCAATCGACGGGTCAACGCGATTTTCAATTTCGGCAAGGTCCAATCTTTGCTCAGATCTTGCTTGCTGATGAAATCAATCGAGCTTCTCCCAAGAGTCAATCTGCTTTGCTCGAAGCGATGCAAGAACGATCGGTCACAGTTGGTGGCCAAACGACAAAGCTTGAGCGGCCATTCCTTGTTCTGGCAACGCAGAATCCCATCGAGCAAGAGGGGACATATCCACTTCCGGAAGCTCAGCTCGATCGATTTCTGCTGAAGGTTGTCATCAGTTATGCCCAGCGCGAGGATCTGGTAAAAATTATTGAGCGCACGACCGGAACTGTCGCAAATCAAGCGCAAACCAAGATGGTTTTGACTGCCGCAGAAGTTGCATATGCACAGAAACTTGTGCGCGCTGTCTTGGTCGCCCCGCATGTACAGGATTATGCAGTGCGATTAGTGCTCGCCACGCATCCCGGTGGATCGTGGGGAGTCTCGGACCTTGAACGAATGATTTTGGTTGGTTCGAGTCCACGCGGAGCACAGTCGTTGATCATGGCTGCAAAGGTAAAAGCCTTGCTTGCTGGGCGCTGCGCTGTCAGCACGCAAGATATCGCCGCATTGGCTTGCGCTGCACTGCGTCACCGTATCGCACGAACTTTTGAAGCAGAAGCGGCAGGTATGACCTGTGATGCAATTATTTCCGAGATCGTTCGCCTTATACCTGCGGAGGCTCAGGAATGAATCCCATTTTGAAGGTCGACGATCTCCTTGATTCGCGTTTGATGGCTCGCTTGGATCGATTGGATGTCATCAGCCGAAAAATTTTTGCAGGAAAAATCCAAGGTGAACGTCGCAGTCGTCGCAGAGGTCAATCAGTCGAGTTCGCAGATTTTCGCAATTATTCTCACGGTGATGATTTGCGATTTGTTGATTGGAATATTTACGCACGGCTTGATCGTCTCTTTCTGAAACTCTTTCTTGAGGAAGAAGATCTTTCGATGGTGATCGCATTGGACATGAGTATGTCTATGGATGGTGGTAATCCCAAAAAATTTGATTATGCGCGCAGGCTGGCGATGGCTTTGGGATACATCGGTCTGGTGAACAACAATCGCGTCAGTCTCTTTGGATTTGGTGCTGAGCGCATCGAACGACTGACGAGCATGCGAGGTCGGCGGCGAACGCGAGAAATGGGTCGCTGGCTACTCGATCGTCGCGCAGAGGGAATTGGTGGATTCACCGATGGAATGCGCACAATCGCACTCGGTGGGCAGGGGCGTGGAGTGTTAATTGTTCTGAGTGATTTTCTCTTTCCAGATGGATATGAAAAAGGTCTGAACTATGTTGCAGGACGAGGATTCGATGTCTTCGCGCTTCAATTGCTTGCCCCTGAAGAAATGGATCCAGCGCGTCATGGCCTTGCAGGCGATCTGCGATTGATCGATATCGAGACAAGCAAGGAAACCGAAGTGACTGCATCAACAGCGGTCTTGACGCAATACCGAAAATCACTCGAGACCTATGTTGCTGGCTTGCGCGACTTTTCAGTTCGCCGAAGCATCACGCATCAAGTTGTTGAGACATCGTTAGATTTGGACACGCTACTTCTGGATTATTTGCGTAGGAGAGGATTGCTGGCATGACCCTCTTCGCAGTGACATGGCTTGCGCCACTTGCAGCGTCAATCGTTGCGCTTTCGACAATTCCGCCGCTTGTTGCGCTCTATTTCCTGCGTCTTCGCAGAACGCGCAGAGTTGTTTCAAGCACGATGCTGTGGAAGCGTGCGACGCAGGACCTGCGTGCGAATGCTCCATTTCAGCGGCTTCGATTTTCGCTTCTGCTTTTATTGCAGTTGTTGGCGTTGGCATTGGTTGTTCTTGCAATCGCACAGCCGCAATTCGAATTTGGAGAGTCGCAATCACGCCGAATCGTTTTCTTGATTGATCGATCTGGATCGATGAATGTCAATGATGCGCCAGGAGATCGCTCTCGCCTTGATGAGGCGAAGCAACTCGCCGAGAATCGCGTGCGATCGCTGAGTAGCGGGGGAATTTTTTCTGGATCTGCACCCAGCGTTATGGTGATTGCATTCGCAAAGGATGCCCAGATTCTTTGCCCTTTCACTGACAATTCTGCGCAAGCAATCACTGCAATTCAAGCGATTCAGCCTACCGATGAGACCACAGCTCTCAGTGATTCCTTCGAACTTGCGCGTGCATTTTCTACAGTGACGGATCCGGATAAGCAATCCACTGTCGAAGTAGATGCGCCTGCATACGAACTTTTTTCTGATGGTCGAATCGTCGATCTCTCGCAGTCTGTTTTACGGGGAGGCGAGCAAGTTATCTTTCATAGCATTGGCAAGACCACAACTACGAATGCAGGAATTGGCGGAGTCGCATTATCGCGAAATCCAAATCGCCCCGAAGAAGTCCAGATTTTTGCCCGTGTAGTGAATTGGGCAAGCGAACCATTTGCCGAAGACATTGAAGTTTTTGTAGACGATCGCCTACGTGCCATCACTCCCAAGCCGGTCGAAGTTCCAGCATCTCAAGATGATAAGGCACTTGGCATTCGTATTCCTGGAGATACGCAGGTTGTCTTCCCATCACTTCCACTGCCCAAAGGTGGTGTAGTTGAAGTGCGAATTGCGAAGCACGACGCATTGATCGCGGATGATCGCGCGGTGGTTGTTGCTGCGCCACCAGAGTCTTTGCGTGTGGCACTTGTCGGACGGGGAGCGTTTGTGATGCGCTCAATTCTTGAGGGTATGCCGTTGGAATCGCTGGATGTTTATTCATTGAGCGAATGGAACGACAAATTGAAAAAAGATGCGTTGACGCCAGACACATTTGATGTGGTCGTTCTGGACGATGCGATGCCTGACGACCTTTCGCGCGGTCGCTATCTCATTTTTCACTCTCCACCAATTGGGACTGGCATCTCTTCATATGGCACAAAGAACAATCTATCGGCGCAAAGTATTCGTGACGAACATCCTCTGTTGCAGTATGTAAATCTCAATGACATTTTCGTCTCGTCAATGACCGCAGTTGCCGCAGGAGGCGACGCGGATGTCATTGTCGAATCCTCAGAGGGCCCGATGATTCTGACATTCAATCGTGGCGCATTAACATTGATCTATGTCACATTCGATCCAATGGAAAGTGACTGGCCATTTCAACGTGGATTCGTAAACTTTTTCGCAAACTCGATTGAATGGCTTGCTGCAGGGGGAAGTTCTGTCGCAGACGAGCCGCTGGCTCCAGGGGATGTGGCAAAGGCTCGGCTACCAATTGGTGCGAATGAAATATCGATGATGTATCCAAATGGGAAAGCGATACCAATCGATGAGAAGGATCCATCAAACATTTCGTACGGGCCGCTGCGAACGAGCGGGGTTTACAGGATGAATTGGTCGGTACCCAAAGAAAAAAATGAACCAACATCAATGGCGTTTGCAGTCAACATGAATTCGCGCATTGAAGGTCGGGCGGACGCTGCAGCGGAAGTGAAATTTGCCACAGAGCGCGTCGCAGGAATCCAAGGTGGCGCTTCGGTTGAAACTGCCGCGTGGCCATGGCTTCTTTTGGCCGCACTTGCGGTGCTCTTCTTGGAATGGTGGGTATGGCTGCGTCGAGTGTGAAGTGAGTGCTTTCACTCTGTACTTTCGACGCGATCGGCTTTGTACTGCGTGGAATTTTCATCGCACTTCACGCTTTAGGGATTGATCAGTATTACATCAATTCTTGGGAAAACTCGCAACGACTTCTTCATCGATGCCAAGATATTCGCGCATCTGCTGATCGTAAATTTCCTGATCACGGTCGCGAGAAAAATCGAGCCGCATCTCATTGATGACCTTGGTTCCTTGGCCGATCCAATCCTTCCACGTTTCTGCAGAGATGTTTTCGAATATCCAATCTCCAACCGAACCGCGCATTGGCGAAGATTCCATCTTTGTTCCAGGGCGACCAGTACGTCGGCATACAAATGTTCCAGATGAACGCAGTGCTTCGGCGGCTGCATTCACAGCGCGCGTCACCGTTGGCGGCGTACGACCGATCGAGATCAACAATTGTCCGATCGCTTGCTCGACCATTCGGTCTCCTCGCTCTGCGGCGGCGGCATATCCACGGTTGAGAATGTCCACCGACTTGTCGGCCCATCCTGCGCCGATCATCGCTTGCCCGCATAATTGATATGCCTTGCTCATTCCTGGACTAAGTTCGATGACTTTCTCCAGACTTTTCGCAGCTTCCGCGTGCCTGCCAGCTTGCAAATATGCGTTTCCCAAACTGAAATGCGCCATTTCGTTGGTGGGATCAGCGGCGGTCATCTTCTCAAATTGGGCGATTCGTTCTGGAGTACTCATGTTGGACAATCATAGATGTGTTACAAGTATGCGGTGGGATTACCCCAACTATTAATGACCAAGCTCGCCGGCATCGACCTGCGAAATCCACTCATCGCTGCTGCGGGCACATGTGGATATGTGGATGAACTTGCGGACATTTTTGATTTGAGTGAGATTGGCGCAGTCACAACCAAGAGCATCACCAGAGAATCTCGCGAAGGAAATGCGCCGTGGCGAATTATTCCAGCGCGATCGGGGATGCTGAATGCGATTGGACTTGCTAACAAAGGCATCGATCGTTTTCTCGCTGAAGAAGTTCCGCGGGTTCGCGGATGCAAAGCGGTGGTCATCGCTTCTGTGGCTGGCCACACGATCGATGACTATGTTGCAGTTGCTGGCGCACTTGACGCTTCGCAAGAGTTTCGTGCAATCGAAGTGAATGTCTCTTGCCCAAATACGAGTACAGGCAGACATTTTGGGGCGGACCCAGCAACACTTCGTGAAGTACTCACTGCGGTCCGTGCAGCAGTGTCGAATGCAAAGTTGTTCGTAAAACTTTCGCCTGATATGGCAGATCCAATTGCGATGTCAGCGATGGCAATCGAGTGTGGCGCAAATGGCTTGGTCTTATGCAACACAATGCCAGCAATGGCGATAGATGTACACACGCGAAAGCCACGACTGTCACGGGGGAAAGGCGGTCTTTCTGGTCCAGCGATTCATCCCATCGTGGTGCGAATCGTGCACGATGTTTATTGCGCAGTCGCACGCGACGCTGGTGTGCCGATCATTGGTCTTGGTGGCGTTCTCTCTTGGGAAGATGCTGCAGAACTGATCTTGGCTGGCGCAACTGCAATTGGAATGGGAACCGCACTTTTCGTCGATCCCAAATCTCCGCGCAGAGTTGTTCGTGGTCTTGATCAGTGGGCAAGCGACCAAGGAGTCACCCAGATTTCGCAACTCATTGGGCAAGTCGCATTGTGAGTCAGCAGTGGTCTGATGAAATGCGAGCGAGATTCGACCAAATTGTCGAGTCTGTTCTTGCGGAACTTCCCAAGTCCCTGCATACGCTGTTAGAAGAATCGCCACTCATTGTTGAGGATTTCCCGTCCGACGATTTGATGCGCTTGCTTGAAATAGATCCAGACGATGAGGATCTGTGTGGACTACACAGCGGCATTTCAATGACCGAACGAAGTGTCAATGAATCTGGACAGTTGCCAGAGACCATCCAAATTTTTCGAAGAGGAATTGTGGATGCCGCAGGGGGGTGGGATGCCACGACCGACGAAGATGGCGAACCGATGGGCGGGAAATCAGCTGTCGAGCGCGAAATTCGAATTACAATTCTGCACGAAATTGGCCATCATTTTGGGCTTTCAGAAGAAGACCTCTTTCGATTGGGTTATGGATGAATTCGCTTATAGAAATGGGTCTGCGTGACGCAGTTTGTGTGCTGCAATAAACTTTATTCACCCGCAAACTCTCGAGCAATTATCGTTGAGAAACTTCGCGAAGGTTGTAAAGCAATAAATATCTTCAACCAACCGCACTGCTGACTTGGCTGAGAAACAGAATGCGGTGACACGATGTGCAGGTCACTGAAATGTTTGGATTAGACGACAGCGAAGCGAATTTCTCGACTGGAAGTTCCATATTGCAGGCTGCGCAGGAATATTCGCGCCGTCGGGCGTCCACTGCGACAAGTTCAGCCATTGCTTCGCCGTCGTAGAGATCCGCAGCACGATTGAAAGTGTCTAAATCTCGCTGAGGAATTTTCGAAGCGGCGACTGTGCGCTCGCGATCGAGTTCTCCCAAACGAGCTCCAACTTCACCACGACAAGTGTTCAATTCGACTTTGCCCGCATCGGAAACTTTTATTCGTTCTGAATAAAGTCGCTCAACTTCAACAAGTTTGACTTGCAGATCATCGGTCTTTTGGATTTGATCGATTGTCAACTCGTCGATTTCATCGCGTTGTGTCTGAAGCAGTTTGAGTTCGTTCAACACCGCCGCATACTGCTTTGGATTTGTACTGTTGTTCAACTGATTGCGCAGCGAATCGATGCGCGCTTTGACCGAACCACTCTCTGCTTCGTGGTTGACACCAGTCGCCTGATGCTGTCGAATTTGGCTCTTGATCTCATCAATTCGTGCAGCCAAGAGCAGGCGTTGTTTTTCCTGAAGTGCAACATAATGTTCCGAGGAATCGAGACGACTTCGCAACGCTCGAACTTGACTGTCGACTTGGTGAAGGCGGACGAGATCGGCGATAAGCGTCATTGGATTTGTGAGGTTAGCAGACCTTCGCCACGCCACCAAAGGGAAGGGGGAATTCCAAAGGGCTAATTCGCCAACAACCACCACGCGACTGGTCCTGCAAGCAATAACGAGTCAAAAACGTCGTATAAACCGCCCATGCCGGGCAAGATGCTGCCAGAATCTTTGACGCCCGCTCCTCGTTTGAGAAGGCTTTCGAAGAGGTCGCCGCCTGTGCCGACGATTCCCAACACGACTGCGACGAATGCTCCATAGCCAATAGAAACTGGATCGACCGATGCGTTGACCGCTGAGTCAGAAGCGCTGAGCGAAGCAAATCCCGCACCAACAAGCGCCGAAAGAATCATGCCGCCAAAGAATCCTTCCCAAGTTTTTCCAGGACTCAGCCACGGAATCAACTTGTGACGACCGATCGAAATTCCAGTGAAATACGCCCCGATATCTGCGCTCTTTATGCAAAGAATTGCGGCGGCCAATGTCCAAGCATCGCGATCATGGCGAAGGAGAATCCAAAATCCAAGTGGGACGCCAATCGCGGCATACGCCAGCAGCACTCCACCGACGGAATTGGAAAATCCAGTTGTCGAACGACTTCGAGCATGGTTGATAGCAGAAGCGATCACCAAAATGAAAGGTCCAGAGACTACGAATGGCATGACAAGGTGCTTTGGCAGAGCGTCTCCAGAGACACCAACGCTTGCAATACCAATAAAAATTGCGAAGAAGTATAGAAAGAAGTTCTTGCGATGAACTGACGGTTCCATCAAACGCGAAAATTCTCCGGCAAGAATTGGTGCGAATGCAAAAAGACTTAGCAATATAAAGATTGCTCCAGGGCCGAGTCGCATAAAGCCAATCCAAAGAATTGGAATCAACGAATCGAAGAATGCCACACATGCAAGCCCTGCAATCAAAAGACTTCCGACGATTATGCGCGTTCGCAACATAGATGAAGTCTAGGAAAAAAACAAAAACTTTGAATGCTTCTCAAAAATATATGCAAATACTGAGTCGGGAATATAAAGGATTGCTACTATTCCGAAATGTCTTCAATTTCAAAAACGCCGTCTCGCGCCCCCCAAAAACGCGCTACATCTTCTCGCGCTTCTGCACTATCTCTAGCTGATCGTGCGATTTGGAACGGAGTTCGCTCCGTTCGAAGAATGGAAATTCTCGAGTCGATCCGGGCAAACGGACCGCTGACCGTTCCAGAGTTGAGCGAACTCTATAATCAAGAAAGCACCGGTCTGTATTATCACATCAAATTATTGCAGCAAGCGGGTTTGATTTATAGTGTTGGTAAGGACGGTCGCGAATCGTTTGCAGTGCGAAACGAAACTCTACGCGTGAAGTGCAATCTGAAGAATGCGAAAGAGTCAAAGCGACTGCGCAAGCTCGTCGAAGTTTTTGCTGCGAAGAGTCAGGAAACATTCGCAGCAGATTCTGCCGTCAAGGGAAGCAGTCAGTTGCTTCGAGCCCTACGCTGGGAGAATCTCGAAGCCGGGGAAGTCGCAAATATAAAGGCATTGCAACAGCAAATCGAAAACATTCTCGATATCGCAAAGACTCGTCGAGTGCGTGCAAAGAAGACCTCGCAGACTGTCGCAAATTGGCATGTGGGATCTTTCATTCAACCCGCTCGCGCTGATCAATTTCCAGTGACTTCGATCGAGTGCGTTACGATGGGTTGATGGCGTCGCTTCGAAATGTAGAGGTGAGTATTTGAAAGACCTCTATCGCGCGTTTGATCCGCGAAATCCAATTGTTGTTGCAACGGCAACTCTCTGTGCTGTCTTGGTCCTTTGGGATGTCTATACAGTTGTGACATTTTCATTTGATGGCGGACCATGGGATTCGCTTGACGATCCAGTCATCACATTGTCCGCGTTGAATGATTTCGAAGCGCGATCAATGCATGACGATTTTCTTCAATCGATTGATCTGACATCGACCGCCATAGACCGCAGCGACTTTGATTACAGTGCTGAGGAAGCAAAGCAGAATTGGAACGATTTGCGTGATGAAGGTCTGGAAATTGGCACAATTGATGATGGTATTGAATTGGATATGCGCCGCGACGAGGCCGTTGCTTTCTTCGCTCCCGAAGCTGAAGTCAAGCCACTTCCGATGCTCAGTCGCGCCGCATTAATAATCGCTTATGTTGGGTCGCTTTCGGCGATGCTGTTTTCACTTGGATGGCTTGGAGTGATTCTGTGGAAGAAAATACGAAAGTCTGAAACGAGATTGGCTTGCGAACTTTCACTGCCCATTGCAGGATCTTGGTATGGAGTGATTGTTTTTCTCTATGCGTCTACTGCTATGAATTTGGTGATGTTTACAACATTTTTTTTGCCTATTCCAGAGCTATTCCAGTCGATTGTCCAGTCATCTGCTTTACTCCTTGCAATTCCTATAGTCACTGCCGTTGTGTGTTTGCTTTGCGTCTTGCCAAACAAGATGTATTTGTTAGTGGCATTTGGATGGAGTTCGCGACTCGGTCAGATGAATATTCGCGGAACGCTTGCGATGATTGTGGCAGTCGTTGGACTTGAAGGAATCGCCTTTTTTATTCTGTCGCGTGTGCTTCCAGAAAGTTCTCAGGCAAGTGTCTGGTGGGAATCGCTTGACGAAAACCTTATGTTTGGCCCTGCAACTTCCGCTGTTCTGACATCACTTGATGCGGTCGTTGGTGCGCCAGTCGTGGAAGAAATAATTTTTCGGGGTCTATTGTTTGGCGCAATTTTTAGTAGGTGGGGTTTCTGGCCTGCTGCTATTTTTTCATCTTTGGTTTTCGCTTCTGTTCACGGCTATGAATTGGAAGGATCCATCTCAGTCATTACCTCTGGGATTTTTCTCTGTTGGCTCTATCGTCGCACTGGTCGGTTGTGGGCGCCGATGGTTGCTCACGGACTCTTGAATGGGGTTGTCGTTTTGCAGCAGTTTGCAATTCGAGAACTTGCGCTCTCAATGTAAAAAACAATTTTTAAGGGCAGGCGCCCCACGCACTCAGTATTGTCGTGAGGTCTGGCCCAGAGATGACCCCATCGAGGTTCAAGTCGCCGAGACCGCTACCACCCCAATTACTCAGGATCACACTGAGATCCGATCCACCAACAAAACTATCGCCGTCGAAATCGGCAAGACATGGCGGTACGGTTGGTCCAAGTTCAGCGACTGCAATGTGTTGGAATCCCGAGCCAGCAAGATTCAGGTCATTCCATTTTCCATTGCTTCCAAGCATTTCTGCATAATCCTCAACTCCACCTGAATTATTTGGTTCGCCAGAATTCCAATTTGTGAATGCCGCGGACTCTCCGCTTGACCAAGCGAATGTTCCTTCGTTTGCCTCATCCGTGAATCCAATCCATATGCGTCGATCTATGCCAGCAAGATTTCCGAAGTTTTCATGCACCCATTGGTTTTCGGCGGCATCGTTGATCGTGACGAGATGTCCTCCAGCCAGGACCGCAGTTGCTTGCGCTGCTGCCCATGTTGTGGTTGTGAATGCAATGTATCGATGGCTATTTGCAGGATTCGTCAAATCGAGAAGCCATCCGGAACCGATGGTCATGTTGCCAGTTCCAGTTCCGGTTGCGGCAAATGCACCAACACGAATTCCATATGTTTGACCTGCTTGAGAATGGAAGGTGACTGTCGCGCTTGTTGCGCAAGTGTCGTCATTGCATGCGATGACAAGTGCGGGATCTGGGCAAGGTGAGCAAACACTATAGACCGCAAGTTTGTTATCAAAGGTCGATCCGCAGAGGTCGATTTTTACGAAGTCGCTCGATGGAGCTGTCCAGCAATACCAGATGTCGTTGTAGATCTGGTTGGAGTTGAAGAAAAGGCAAGAAGGTGCAGCAAGTCCATCTGTTGTCGCGCCACTTGTGGTGTATGCGGTGACCCCATAGCCAGAAATCGCTTGGGGGAAATTGCAATCGTTGTTGGATTGAGCATTCGCCAAAGGAGCAACAATGCCCAGCATCACAGTCGGGAAAACAAAGCGGTACTTTTTCATACTTCCACGATACAACGCATTGATTCAAAATCAAAAAATACTCAGTTTTTAGATTGAAAAACAAAATAAGCGACCAATTTGTGTTTTATTTGGTGTTGTTCAGATTTGGTCCTGCGAAGCGCCGCGAATAATGTGTAGATGGCTGATTCGATCCCCGCGCATTCGTGCCAAAAGAGCGCAGTGATTTCCAGCGCTCGTTGCCTTTCGAAGTCCAGTACGTTCAATCATCCAAACACTCACAGCATCGGGCTGAGCAACGATCGCAGAAATCTCGATATCGATACCGCCTTCGCGACGAGTCTTGCTGAGATCGACACGCAATGCATGAACATCAACGAATTGTTGGATCCCATTTGGACTGACCAGATCAACAGTTATATCGATGTGAACGAAGTCCTCTAAACGCTCCAACTGACCATACTGAATCAACATGAGATATCGCAACAAAAGATCGCGCACTCGATTGTTTGAAAGTAATGATTCGTCGTTTGCCAATGGAGTGGCGACCTTTGAGATTGCTTCTTCGACGGTTTTATATATCCGCAAGAGTTCATTCAAGTTCGAAAGTTCAAGTGCTTCGCGAACATGAGGCTGTACCGCAGCGAGTACGAGTCTCAGTTCTTCTGGAGGAGTATCTCGTGCGATCTGCACGAGCAAACTGAGAGTGGAACTAGACAAATAATCGACATCGTGCAGATCAAGCACAATAGGAGTTCGCTTGGAAGCGTATCTGTCGAAAACTTGTGAAAGCATGTCGCATCCCGATTGATCGAGACGACCTTGCAGGCGAATGATGAGTGCGCCTTGGGTGTTTTCGATAAAGTGCGTGAGCATGCGGGATAGAGTAGGGGACGAACGAAGGTATTTGCATTTTAAAAATAGTTAAACACTGCGGGAGACAATGGCAACACTGCGTGACCAATATCCACACGCAGAAGTGTTCAATCTTGCGCCGTTACAGACAACGCCTTTTAACTTTGAAATGAGGCATCCCAATTCTCGGAATTGCATTTTGCCAGAACGGGATTACATTGAATACAGGATGCAATGTCTTTCCGTTGGGTTATTGGCTTCTCTCTGTACCGCACACATTGCGTGGGCGAAAGTCGATTTCACCCCATTTACAAGCGAGGCGACGACACGAGGAGTGAACTATCTCGTCGCATCGTATGGGACTGGACCAGGGTTTCTCGGATCAGGATTATGCGCTGCAGATCTTGACGGTGATGGAAACACAGACATCGTTGCGATGGGCAAAGCCTCTGGAATCATCTCCGTCTTTCGGAATGTCGGCGGTGGAATGTTTGCAGCGCAAACATCGTCTATCGCATCGCTCTCTGTTGGCTCAAGTGTCGCAGCGGGGGATTTCGATTCAGATGGAGATCTCGATCTTGTCTTTTCGCAGATGGGTGGACCGCCGCGACTGTATAGACAAGACGCGCCATTTATCTTCAGCGATATCACCACGCAAGCTGGATTGACTGGCGCGCATGCGGGGCGCACCATCGCATGGTTCGATGCGAATGGAGATGGGCGACTCGACATTTTGATGGCTTGCTATACGGGATATTTATTTGAGCTGCCCAGTTCGACGACTCGGATTTGGCGCAATGAAGGTGATGGAACTTTCACGGATATCACAATCTCGTCTGGTCTTGGTGTACCGATGAAAACATTTGTTGTCACGCCGTTCGACTTCGATCACGATGGTGATGCAGATTTGTATTTTTCAAATGATCGTGGCTTCTATGCTCCGACTTTCATGGGCAATCGGCTTTACAGAAATGATGGCGGATTTTTTACGGACATTTCTGAAAATTGCGGCGCATCGCCGGGATATGACTCGATGGGCGTTGCCGTTGGCGACTTGGACGAGAACGGTTGGATGGATCTGATGACGACAAACCTCGCCACAAAGAATCAACCACTCGGCGCGATCCATCCACTCTTTCTGGCTGTGGGCGTTGGGATTTTTCAGGAATCGAGTGTTGCTTGGGGAATCGTTCCGCAGATTGCCAACGAAACTGGCTGGGCCGTTCATCAATTTGATGTGGACAACGATGGAATGCTCGATGTTTTCTTGAATAATCAGTTCACGCCCGACCGTTTGTTTCGTCAGGATCTTCCTGGGCACACCATCGAGATGGCGGAGGCCGCCAATCTGCTTGGAAGTTCAGGCGTTTCATTCTGTTCTGTCGTTTCGGATTTCGATAATGACGGAGGACTGGACATTCTTTCCAATCATGCGGGCGGCAATCTGCGGATGATGATGAATCAAGAAGCGGCCGAGCGTTCATGGTTGGAATTGCAGATACGTGGTGAAGGATTGAATCGCGACGCAATCGGCGCTCGTTTGGTGGTACATGCGAATGGACGTTCGATGATTCGACAGGTCTTTGCTGGGGGAACTGGATATTTGGGGATGAACGATCCACGCATTCATGTTGGTTGCGCAAATGCAGTGACTGCAAGTGTGCAAGTTTGGTGGCCAAACAGTTCGTCGACGCGAGTGCTTACGAATCTGCCGACATCGAAGCGATGGACGATCTATCCGCCATCTGCCTTGGGCGATGGCAATTTCAACGGCGAGGCTGATGAGTCAGATTTGATTCTCTTTGATCAGTGTGCTGCGCAAAGTGGGCTGACCGTTGGTTGTGAAATGTTTGACTTTGATGGCAACAGCGTTCTCGACGCCGCTGATCGAAGCGCACTACAGATTCGAATCAATCGCGACGCAGCTGATGTGAACAATGATGGTCATGTCAATGGCGGAGATTTGGCAATATTGCTGGGCGGTTGGGGCAGCAACTCGATTGGTGATATCAATCACTCAGGTCTGGTCGACGCAGTCGACTTAGCGATGCTGCTTGCGGCCTGGGGGTGAAGCCCAGAGGTGAAACCCAGAGGTGAAGCCCGGGGGTGAAGCCCGGGGGTGAAGCCCGGGGGTGAAATTCGGGGTGAAACTCGGAACTGCCCAACGAAGCGATCGCGATCAAATCGCATCAATCATCTTTTGGCTCGCAACCACATTCACGCAGAAAGCGTCGAATGTGTCCGATCTCGTCATTATCTTCAAGAGTGTGATGCCCGTGGCGCGGAATGCCAAAGGTCATTTCTTTTCCGTTGAGTTTGACCTTGAGATGTTCCTTCTTCGTCTCTTCTGTTGTACCGCCAAGACCCTCAAACATATGCACGATGTCTCTCCAGTGAATGTTGTGAGAAGTTGGGTGGGCAAAAATCTGCTTTAGAGTCAGTTGAGTGTGTGGCATAGGTTTAGATTCTACGCATCAATGAGGAAATTCACCCGATCCATTCACGAATAACTTGAAAGAGAAGAAATGCGTTTAGGCAAACGATAATTGCTGTGATGAACCACGCAGTTGCTATCAACCAAGGGGCATTCACAAATCGACCCATCTTGATCTTGCTGCTTGTAAACCAAACCAACGGTACAACCGCAAATGAAAGTTGAAGCGAAAGTATCACTTGGCTGAGAATCAATAATTTATTTACTCCAGATGCACCGTAAATCGCAGCAACGATTACTGCTGGAATGATGGCGATGAGTCGCGTGATCAATCGGCGCAACCATGGCCGCAGTTTAATGTCAAGAAAACCTTCCATCACGATTTGTCCTGCAAGCGTGCCAGTCAAAGTCGAATTCTGTCCAGACGCAAGAAGTGCGACAGCAAAGAGAGTGCTTGCCAGTGACGCACCAAGCACTGGAGTAAGCAATTCGTATGCGTCTTCGATTCCTGCAACATCTTGATGTCCAGTTTTGTGGAATGTCGCAGCGGCAAGAATTAATATTGCGGCGTTGATGAAAAATGCAAAGAGCAGGGCGATGGTCGAATCTGTGGTGGCATATCGAATTGCCACCTTCTTTCCAACATCGTCGCGAGGATAATCACGTGTTTGCACGATCGCAGAATGCAAGTAGAGATTGTGTGGCATCACAGTCGCACCAAGAATGCCAATTGCGATGTAAAGCATTCCAGGGTTGACAACAATTTCAGTTGTTGGGATCAAACCTCGCAACATCTCGGGCAAGTCAGGACGCGATGCGATGATCTCGTACACAAAACAACCGCCAATCAAGAAGACCAGTCCAGCAACAATTGTTTCAATAACACGCCAGCCCTTGCTTTGAAGGGCGAGAATCAAAAGCACATCAGCTGCGGTGATGATCACACCCCAAACGAGAGGAATTCCAAAGAGCAGGTTTAGCGCAATCGCAGAGCCGATGACTTCAGCGAGATCGCATGCTGCGATTGCAATTTCGCATAAAACCCAAAGAGCAAATGATGTCTTGCGCCCAAAGTGATCTCGGCAGGCTTGGGCCAAATCGCGTTCGGCAACCACGCCAAGTTTGACTGACAAATGTTGCAACAAGATGGCCATCAAGTTGGAGATCAGCACCACAGAGAGCAGCGCGTATCCAAATTGCGCGCCGCCGGCCAGGTCAGTTGCCCAATTCCCTGGATCCATATATCCAACAGCGACCATCATGCCAGGGCCGCTGAATACCATCAATTTCTTCCACCAACCAGCATTCATTGGCACGTGCACTGTGGAATATGCCTCGGCAAGAGAATAATTCGCTCGGCTTCTGCGCCATGCAGATGGAGGGTCGGATCGGTTCTTGGTTTCTGAATTTGGTTGCGTGTTCATATTGAATGTGTGCGTGTTTGAAAATGTACCATAAAGTTTGAGTCGTCAAACTTTAGTTAGATATGCGTACAAACAATTTGTGGATGTTGTTGTCTCAGTTGCTACAATAAGGCTGCTATGGCTAGCGAAACTGTCGAAAATTACATCAAAGCGATTTATGTTCTTTGTCGAGAATCGCCTAGCGGTGAAGCGGGTGTTGTTCGGCTTGCGCAAGAAGTCGGCGTGACAAAGGGGACGGCGACGAGCATGATCAAGCGACTTGCAAAGTCAAAGCTGGTCAAGGCACCCAGATATAGCGGCGTGACACTGACAGCGATGGGCAAGAAGATTGCGCTCGATGTCCTTCGTCGACACCGGATCATCGAGACATTTCTTGTTTCCACACTCAACTTGGACTGGGCTGATGTCCATGAAGAAGCAGAGCGACTCGAGCACGCATTATCTCCCCGTACATTAGATCGGTTGGATGAGTTTTTGGGTCGGCCTTCGACAGATCCCCACGGCGACCCAATTCCAAGCGCGTCTGGCAAGGTTTTAGAATTGCGTGGGAAAGCGCTCTCTGCATTCGCTCGCGGTGCAAAAGTAGAGATTGTGCAAATCATGGATCAAGATCGTGCCTTCTTGAAGTTTGTTGCGCAAAGCGGTCTGAAGCCTCGAGTTCGCGCATTGGTTCAAGATGTGAGTGCACAAGGTGATTCGATCACGCTTCGAGTCACACGAGGCAAGTCAGTCACACTCTCTCGTAGCGCTGCGTCAAAAATTCTCGCCCGATTGCAATAAACCGATCGTGCATTTCGCTGCCCAACCAAGCGAACTAGGATATGGCCATGTCTTCAGAAACAACGCTTGAACGAGCATTGAAAGATGCGAACGAAGGGAAGTTGGATGCTGCGTTAGTTTCGGTGCGTCTGTTGGTGAAGCGCAAGCCACACGACTTGGACGCCGTGCAGATTTATGGAATGTTGCTGATGAAAGCTGGCGAAATGGCGCAAGCGATTCATCACTTGGAAAGAGCAGTCACCGCTGCGCCAAATGTAACTGCATATCGCAATAATTACGCAAATGCGCTAATGAATTCCGGTCGTTCTGAGGAAGCGGTCGCACAATTACGCAAGGCGATTGAAATTGATCCCAACTATTCGCGCGGATACTTGAACATGATCTTGGCGTGTGCGGCGATTGGTGATTCGCTTGGAGGAATCGAAGCGGGTCGGCGCGGTCTTGCGCTGCGTCCTGATTGGCCAGAGTTGTCGGGAAACTTGGCAGGTGTTCTCAAGGATGCGGGGCGCGTGGAAGAGGCGATTGCCGAATATCAACGGGCGGTCGCAACAGCTCCAACAAATGCAGGTCTGCGGTCAGGTTCGTTGTTCAGTATGAATTATCCAGATTTCCCAGTGGAATTTGTCGCTCAGGCGCACCGCGATTATGCAAAGTGCGTTCGTACTTGTTCCTCGCCAGCACGCACCGATCCTTCGCCAGATCGACCGTTGCGACTTGGAATCTTGTCTGGTGATATGCGCACTCATTCGGTTGCGTACTTTGCTGAACCGTTCATGCGCCATCGACCTCAAGGTTGCACACTGACAATTTTTGCAACAGATGTGGCAAGAGTTGGAGATGAAATGCGTGATGGCATCCGCAGCATCAGTGACAAATGGGTTGAGGCATTTGCAATGGGAGATGAGGCACTTGATCACGCAATTCGAAAAAATCAAATTGATGTGTTGGTAGAACTCGGTGGACATACTTCTGGCGGTCAATTGACAGCGCTCGATAGTTCGCCCGCACCTGTTATCGTCAGTGCGATTGGATACCCAAATACAACAGGGCATCCTGCAGTTGGTTGGAGAATTGTGGATTCGTTCACTGATGGACCTGAAAGCGATGCGCTTTGCACTGAACGGCTTCTTCGAATTGATCCGTGTTTTCTTTGCTATTCCCCGCCTAAAAACGCGCCAGAACCAGCGATGCCCGCAGTCGATAGCCCAATCATTTTTGGCTCGTTCAATCTGGCGGCCAAGATCACTCCGCGTTCAGTTGCGCTTTGGGCGGGGGTGCTAAATTCTGTTCCCAATTCGCGCTTGTTACTGAAATGCAAGGCAATCGCAGATCCCGGCAGTCGCGAGTTCTTCTTGGAGAGGCTTGCGGCAAGTGGAATTCCACCTGAACGCGTCGATATCGTTGCCTACACATCAAATTTGCACGATCACTGGAATCTGTATTCGCGGGTGAATGTTGCGCTCGATACCACTCCATATAACGGAACGACAACGACCTGCGAAGCCCTTTGGATGGGAGTTCCTTTGGTGACTATTGCTGGAGATCGGCATTCGGCGCGAGTCAGCACAAGCATCTTGCACGCGGCTGGGCACAAAGAGTGGGTTGCAAATTCGCCCACAGAATTCGCTTCGATTGCAGCGAATCTTGCAACAGATCGTGCAAAGTTGACGGAACTTCGTGATGGTCTTCGTGGGCAGGTCAAAGCATCTGTGCTCTGCGATCAAGTTGCATACGCCGAACGCTTTCACAATGCGCTTCGGAAGGCTTGGCGCAGTTGGTGCGCATCGGTGAAATGACGCACGGCATGGCCACGCCTCCACCAGTCCGCATACACGCAATCGAGCCAATGTTGGTTTTCTTTGATGGCGACTGCGCAATGTGTCGCAGGTCCATTCGATTTCTTCTCAGGCGATCGCGGGTGGAGTCTTTCCGATTTGTACCGCTGCAATCACTTGCCAATTCACAATGGGAAAATGAGATTCGCACACAACTTGGGCATGATTTACAGACCAGCATTGTTCTTTGGAAGCGCGGCCAGTTTCTGAATCGCTCGAGAGCTGTACTTGCGATTTCTGCAGCGCTTGGATTCCCGTGGAATATGGCAGTGGCACTACGAATTTTCCCTTCTGCATTTTTGGATTTTGGATATGCACTCGTTGCAAAAACCCGCAGACCAGCGAAAAAATCGTTCGGGCAATTTTGCCAGGTCATTTCGACGAAACAGCGTCACTTGATACTGTCCGAACCGCCGGACATCCGCAGTAAATCGCATCCGATTCAATCTGCTCATTCTTCATAATCACGCTGTGGTGTTTGACGAGTGCACCAGCACCAATCGTTGCGCCATAAAAGAGCACAGCATGATGTCCCAGAGTTGCTTGATTGTCGATGCGAATGTAATCAATTTTCAAGATTCGATCTTCGAAACTATGCGCTTGAAAATTACAGGTGACCGTGGAATCATCACCGAATGAGAGCATGTCTGGATCGACCACTTGGGTAAAACCGTGACCAAGAACGACGCGCTTTCCGATTCGAACTCCGATCAATCTCAGGAACGCATTCAGAAAAAGCGTTCCGCTCAGTTGTTCAAGAGTTCCGCGTGCATAAAATCCCCATGCAACAAAGAGGAAATCCCAGCGACTACACCAACAACTCCAAAGCGCATGCTGGCCAGGACGAACGCGTCCAAGAAGTGTCCACTTCATAATGACGATTGATGCAATAATGATGAACGCAAAAGCAAGCGTGGCGAGTGGTGCGATGACAAGCGCTGTGATTGTTGGCGAAAAATGTGAGGTGGATTCATTGATTGCAACCCACCAGCACCAGCCAAGTGCAATTGGAAAAATCGGCAAAGTAAATCTCAATGCCTCCCAGAAGAAACGGTTTACGTATCGAATAATGCTTGGTTCGTGGGTCAATGTTCTATCTGCAGTCACCACATCGCGCCGCGGAAGTTGCATCGGAGGATGACCAAACCACGCAGTTTCTTTGTGTGCGACCTTTGCATTTGCCACTGTGCTGAC